>NZ_JBWKCY010000027.1:0-106378 GCF_056436245.1 Streptomyces sp. NPDC043812 | reverse complement strand
TGGTACTGCAGGGGGGACCCTGTGGGAGAGTAGGACGCCGCCGAACAATCATTGTGGGAAAGCCCCGGAACACCGTTCCGGGGCTTTTCTGCGTTCCCGGCCATTTTCGCATCGCATCACGTGGCGTTGCTCAGGACGCGTTCACCAGACGGGTCTCGTACGCCAGGATCACCGCCTGGACCCGGTCCCTTGCTCCCGTCTTCGCGAGGATCCGGCTCACATGGGTCTTCACAGTCGATTCGGCGAGATGCAGCCGGCTCGCGATCTCCGTGTTCGTCCAGCCCTGGCCAATGACCGTGAGGATCTCCCGTTCCCTTTCCGTCAGCCTGGCCAGGCGTGCGTCCATCGCAGGACCGGTGGGGGCGGTGCCGGCAGGGCCGTTCTCCGGTAGGTGCTGCACGTAGGTGTCGAGGAGTCGGCGCGTGAGGCTCGGGGCCACCACGGCGTCGCCGGACGCCACGGCGCGGATGCCGGAGAGCAGCTCTTCGGGGAGCGCGTCCTTGATGAGGAATCCGCTCGCTCCGGCGCGCAGGCCGTTGTAGGCGTATTCGTCGAGGTCGAACGTCGTCACGATCAGGACGCGGGTGCGGTCACCCGCGGCGGCGATCCTTCGTGTGGCCTCGATGCCGTCGAGTCCTGGCATGCGGATGTCCATGAGCACCACGTCCGGGGCGAGTTCGGCCGTCATCCGTACGGCCTCGGAGCCGTTGCCCGCCTCGCCCACGACCGTCATGTCGTCCTGGCTCTCCAGGAGCATCCGGAAGCCGAAGCGTTGCATGGGCTGGTCGTCGGCGATGAGCACGGTCGTCACGGTGTGGCTTCCTTCGGGAGTTGCAGGTGGACGCGCCAGCCTCCGGGAGGCCGGAGCCGGGGACCGGCCTCAAGTGTGCCGCCGTACATGGCCGTTCGCTCACGCATTCCGGTGAGACCTCGGCCCGCCACGGCGGATCCGGTGCCGCCGGTGCCGTCGTCCGCCGCCTCGACCGTCACCGAGCCGTCTTCGCCGTACGTGACCACGACCGTGGCGGTGGTGCCCGCGCCTCCGTGCTTCAACGTGTTCGTCAGGGCTTCCTGCACCACTCGGTAGACGGCGAGCTGTCGGCCGGCCTCCTGGGTGCCGGGATCGCCATGCACTGTGAGCGTCACCGGCAGACCGGCCGCCCTTACCCCGTCCGCCAGTTGGGTCAGGTCGGTGAGTGCGGGCTGAGGAGTGAGTTCGGCGGGTCCCGGGGTGTCCTCGCGCAGCACGTCGAGGAGACGGCGCAGTTCGGCGAGCGCCTGGCGGCTGGTGGTACCGATCGCTTCCAGCGCTTGCGCCGCACGCTGGGGGGAGCCCGCGGCTGCATAGGCTCCGCCGTCCGCGAGGCCGGTGATGACGGACAGGTTGTGGCCGATGATGTCGTGCATCTCCCGGGCGATCCGCGTCCGTTCGGCGGCGGCGGCGAGCTGGGCCTGCTGGTCCCGCTCGACCTCGAGCTGCCGGGCGCGCTCCACGAGGGAAGCCGTGTACTCCTGCCGGGAGCGGACGGCGAGACCGAGCAGGGCGACCAAGGTGAAGCTGTAGAGCATCGGTACGAACTGCAGGTCCCAACTGCCCACCGGGTAGAGCGTCGCGCCCAGGGCGAGCGGCACGAGCACAGTGCCGAACGACCACACCAGTGTGCGCAGTGGCAGCCGCAGCGCGATGTTGAAGACGACGATCATTTGAAGGAAAGACGCCTGCAGATGGGCGCCGCTCGCCGCATTGGCCAAGGAGAACGGAAGCATCACCAGGAGCACGGCGAGCGGATGGCGGCGCCGCCACAGCAGGGGGACCGAGAAGCCGACGCTCATCATGACGACGAGCCAGACCGGCACGTCGTCGTTGAAGGCGACGTTCCGCCAGCCGCCCATCGCGTCCGTCATCGCGGCGAACACCCATACGCCGCTGAGGTGGAGGTCCCAGATCAGGGGGCGGCGGCGGTCGAAGGCGCGCATCCGCGCGGTCAGTCGTTGCAGCCGGTGTGTGAGCGGCTGGGCGCCCGTCGACCAGCCCTGCGGTGCAGGGCCGGTCTTCGGGTGGTCGTTCTGCTGGGCCATGCGCTCCCCCACATCCTCCTGGACCCGGTGGTCGACCGTCCGAGTCCCCGGTTCCAGTCCCCTTTCCGGCTCGTCCGGTATCAGACGTCCCGGCGCCTCAGCATCACACCGGCGAGGGCCAGTGTCCCCGCCGCCCAGAGCGTGAGCGCCAGAAGGGCTCCGCCGGGCGACGCCGCTCCCGGCACGGCCTCCGCGGAAGTGAGGGCCTCCAGTGCCTTGGCCGGGAAGTACTCCATGGCGTCCGCCACGAAGTCGTACGGGATCATGCTGATCACCTCGGGAAGAACCATGACTCCGCCGATGAACGCGCCGATCGCCCCCGGAACCGACCTCATCAGCGCGCCGAGCCCGAGCGCGATCAGCCCGAGCAGTGTCAGGCCGGCCGAGCTGCCCACGAGGGCGCGTACGACGCCGGGGTCGCCGAGGGACGCCTCCTGGTCGGTGCCGGCGAAGAAGAGCTGCGCGGCAGGGAAGGTGACGAAGGCCGTGACGAGGGTGACGGCGAAGGTGACGGCGCCGAACACCGCAGCCTTCGACCACAGGACCGGCAGCCGGCGTGGCACCGTGGCCATGGAGGCGCGGATCATGCCTGTCGAGTACTCGCCCGCGGTGACGAGGATGCCGAGGACGGCGAAGGCGATCTGTGCGAACTGGAGCCCGATGAGGGTCAGTACGACGGTGTCCACGTCGCCGTCGCCGCCACCCGTTTCGTAGGTGCCGCCCATGAGCAGGCCAATGCCGAGCGTCAGCGTGCTCGCGGACAGCAGCGTGATCCACGTCGAGCGCAGCGTCCACAGCTTGTGCCATTCGGAGCGCAGGACACGTGCGTTGGTCAGCCGGTAGGTGCTCATGCTGCGGCTCCTGCGAGGTCGTCGGCGGTCAGGGTGCGGTACTCCACGGACTCCCGTGTCAGGTCCATGAAGGCCTGCTCCAGTGAGGCGGAGACCGGGGTGAGTTCGTACAGGGGGATGCCGTGGGCCGCGGCAATGCGGCCGATGTGTGCGCTGTCGGTGCCGCGTACGTCGAGTTCGCCGGAGGTGCCGGAGCCGATCTCGACGCCGGGTCCGGCCAGCAGACCGGCGAGTGCCCCGGCCTGCGGGGAGACGACCTTCACCGCGCCCGACCCGAAGTCCCGTACGAACGCGTCCACGGTGGTGTCGGCGAGCAGTCGGCCGCGGCCGATGATGACGAGGTGGTCGGCGGTGAGCGCCATCTCGCTCATGAGATGGGAGGAGACGAGGACGGTGCGGCCCTCCTCGGCGAGGGACTTCAGAAGGGTGCGGATCCACAGCACCCCCTCCGGATCGAGACCGTTCACGGGCTCGTCGAGGATGAGCGTCGCCGGGTCGCCGAGCAGCGCGGCGGCGATGCCGAGGCGCTGGCCCATGCCGAGGCTGAAGCCCTTGACCCGACGTCCGGCCGCATCGGTCAGGCCGGTCAGCCCGATGACCTCGTCCACGCGGGAGCGCGGGATGCCGTGGGTGTGCGCGAGGGCGAGCAGGTGGTTGCGGGCGCTGCGCCCGGGGTGGATCGAGCGGGCCTCCAGCAGGGCACCCACCTCGGTGAGGGGCGCCGTGTGGGCGGCGTAGGCGCGGCCGCCGACGGTGGAGTGACCGCGGGTGGGCGCGTCGAGACCGAGGAGCATGCGCATCGTGGTGGACTTTCCGGCGCCGTTCGGGCCGAGGAAGCCGGTGACGGAGCCCGGCCTGACGGTGAACGACAGGTCCTGGACGACGGTCTTGCCGCCGTAGCGTTTGGTGAGTTCGACGGCTTCGATGCCGTGGGGGCTGGTCATGTCGGCGACGCTACGGAGCCGGCCGGGGCCGGGCGTCCGACCGAGGGCGGGCGACGACAGGCGGACGTAGTACCGGGGTACGACAGCGAAAACGCCGTTGCTCAGGGGTATGGGCCGGGGTCAGTATCGGGGCATGGAACACATCGTCCGTCCCGTGCGTGCCGAGGAATGGGCCAAGGCCCGTGAGCTGCGGCTCGACGCCCTGAAGGACCCCCTGGCCCCGATCGCCTTCCTCGACACGTACGAGGAGGCCGCCGCCCGCCCCGACTCCTTCTGGCAGGAGCGCACGGCCTCGGCGGCGGCCGGCCGGGACGTGGTCCAGTTCGTCGCCGAGGCGCCGGACGGGCGCTGGGACGGGACGGTGTCGGTGCTCGTGGAGCGCAAGGGCGCGGAGCCGCGGCTCGGCAAGCCAGCTCCGGTGGAACAGACGCATGTGGTGGCCGTGTTCGTACAGCCCGAGGCGCGCGGGACGGGGTTGGCGGAGGGGCTGTTCCGCGCGGCCCTGGAGTGGTCGTGGGCGCTGGAGACGCCGCGCGTCGAGAGGGTGCGGCTGATCTTTCACGCGGACAACGGGCGCGCCGAGGCGCTCTATCGCCGGGTCGGGTTCGTGCCGAGCGCCGACACGGAGCCGATGGCCGGTGACCCCATGGCGCGGGAGTACGAGGTCACGCGGGTCCTCCGGAGTTCTCCGACCGGCACGGCCTGACAGTTCAGACGGAGGGCAGCGGGTCGGGCCAGCGGGCGCGGGCCTGTTCGGCGGAGCGCAGCAGGACCAGCGCCGACAGTCCCTGTTCGTGTCCGGTGGCCAGCAGCTCCGGGAGCCGGGGGAGGGGTGCGACTGCCGCCACGTCGTCGAGGACGAGGGCGAGTGGTGGGTCGAGCCGACCGTCGGATGACCGTGCGGCCATGCGGCGGCCGTGCTCGACCACGTCGGAGGCGAGCGCTGTGAGCAGCGGCATCGCGCCGGGATGGGTGCGCGGATCCTCGATCGGTTCACCCACCACATAAAGGGTGCCCGCTTCGTTCACGAATGATTCGAGGGCGAGGGAATCGGTTCGGTTCGGCGTGCATGCCTCACGGATGTGCACCGACGACAGTGCGGCGAGCGCACGCGCAGTCAACTGCTGGGCGATGTCCCGGCGTTCGGGATACGCGGTGAGCGCGGACTCCAGCAGTCCGGCGAGCCCGGCCGCGGCCTTGGGATGGGTGCGCAGGATGCGTACGGGCTCGTGGGCGCCGGAGCCCTGCGCCCAGCGGTGCACCTGGCGGAACGGGCGGCCGTCCACGGCGGCGGCGTGCAGCCAGCAGCGCAGAAGCGTTTCCGCCGTGTCGGCCATGGCGGCATCGACGAGTGCCCGGGGGCGTACGGGGGCGAGCAGTGCGAGGGCACGGGCGGCCGCGGTCCGTTCGTCCTCGCAGCCGGTGACGGGTGACCAGTGCACCCGGGCCGGGGTGTCGCACAGGTGCCCCGGGTCGTAGACGAGGACGGGCCCGAGCTTGGTGCGGGCGTCCTTCGTCGCCGCCCAGACGGCGGGGTCGGAGGTGACGACGAGCGCGGCGCCCTCGGCGTCGAGGAGGGCCTGGACGGCGGTGGGCCGGCGGGTGGCCGGATCCCCATACAGGACACGGGGAGTGCGGGCGCGGGGCGCCGGGACGATCGGCACCGGCGCGGGAGCCTCCCCGGCGGCGGTGGGTGCCGCGGCCATGGGCTGCGCCCCCGGAGCGGCCTCCTGGAGCGGAACGGCAACGGCCGGCGGAACAGGGCCGGGGACGGCCGGCGGAACAGGGCCGGCAACGGGCGTGGCCGTGGGCACCGGCGCGGGCTGCTGGACTGGACGTTCCTGCACGGTGCCGCCGGCGGCTGCCCATTCGGACGCGGACCGCCCGCCGGCGCGCTTGTGCTCGCGTGCCGTTGCGCGAACCGCCCGCCAGCGGGCCACCGTGCCGAGTGTGAACACCGTCAGCACGACCAGCACCATCAGTTCACCTATGGCCAGGCCCCAGAACAGGCCGTACCCCGAGAGTTCGGCGGGCGGCGTGGACTGCCAGGCGGCCGGCAGGTCGTGCGGTGCCGAGGCCAGCGACCGCATGGCGAACGGGGTGTTGGTGAACGTGACCCCCGTCGGCCAGGAGCCGTGCGCGAACAGGCCCGCCAGGCCCGTCGCCGTCCACACCAGCACCGTCAGTCCGAGCAGGAACCCGAGCAGCCCGACCAACAGGCCGTCCGGGACACCGCCTTCGCGCTCCCGCTCCCCGCCGCGCCCCTGCCCCTGCCCCTGGCGCCCATAGTCCATCTCACGCCACCGTCGACTCTGAGGACTCGTCCACCTGCTGTTGCTGCTCGATCAGCGCCGCCCGCTGCTCCGCCTCCCACTCCGCGGCCTGGACGTGCTCCGGAAGCGCGGGCACCGAGGACTCCGTCATCGCCCGGTCGGTGAAGACGAGTGGTCGCTCCGCCTCGGTGATCAGGTGCTTGACGACCTGCACATTGCCGTTGACGTCCCAGACCGCGATGCCGGGCGTCAGGGTCGGGATGATCTCGACGGCCCAGCGCGGCAGTCCGAGGACACGTCCGGTCGCCCGCGCCTCGTCGGCCTTCTGGGCATAGATGGTCCGCGTGGACGCCATCTTGAGGATGGCCGCGGCCTCCCGGGCCGCGGCTCCGTCCACCACGTCGGACAGATGGTGGACGACCGCGACGAACGACAGACCGAGCCGACGGCCGAACTTGAGCAGCCGCTGGAAGAGCTGCGCGACGAACGGGCTGTTGATGATGTGCCACGCCTCCTCCACCAGGAAGATGCGCTTCTTGCGGTCGGGCCGGATCCAGGTGTGCTCCAGCCACACACCGACGATCGCCATCAGGATCGGCATCGCGATCGAGTTGCGGTCGATGTGGGACAGGTCGAACACGATCAGCGGCGCGTCCAGGTCGATGCCGACGGTCGTCGGGCCGTCGAACATGCCGCGCAGGTCGCCGTCGACGAGCCGGTCGAGGACGAGCGCGACGTCCAGACCCCAGGCGCGCACATCGTCTATGTCGACGTTCATCGCCTCGGCGGACTCGGGCTCCGGGTGACGCAGCTGCTCGACGATGTCGGTGAGGACGGGCTGGCGTTCGGTGATGGTCTCGTTGACGTATGCGTGCGCCACCTTGAGCGCGAAACCGGCGCGCTCGTCGAGGCCGTGGCCCATCGCGACCTCGATGATGGTCCGCAGCAGCGCGAGCTGGCCGGTGGTGGTGATGGCAGGGTCGAGCGGGTTGAGCCGGATGCCGCCGTCGAGCGCGGTCATCGGGTCGAGCCGGATGGGAGTTATTCCCAGCTCCCGCGCGATGAGGTTCCACTCGCCGACGCCGTCCTCGCCCTGGGCGTCGAGCACGACGACCTGACGGTCGCGGAAACGCAACTGGCGCAGGACGTACGTCTTCTCCAGCGCCGACTTGCCGTTGCCGGACTCGCCGAGCACAAGCCAGTGCGGGGCGGGGAGCTGCTGGCCGTACAGCTGGAAGGGGTCGTAGATGTAGCCCTTGCCGCTGTAGACCTCGCGGCCGATGATCACGCCCGAGTCGCCGAGGCCGGGCGCAGCGGTGGGCAGGTAGACGGCCTGTGCCTGCCCGGTCGACGTACGGACGGGCAGGCGGGTGGTCTCCACCTTCCCGAACAGGAAGGAGGTGAAGGCATCGGTGAGGACGGACAGCGGATCTCGCATCGGTCGGGGCCCCTATCGGCGGATGCCGGTCGCGAACGGGAGGGTGTTCACAAAGGCCCGGTGGTGTTCGCGGTCGCACCACTCCAGCTTCAGGTACGACTTGCCGGCCGAGGCCCTGATCGTGCGCTTGTCCCTGGCCAGGGCCTCGGGCGAACGCGACGACACAGTGATGTACCCGACGAGGTTGACCCCCGCCGCACCGCTCGCGAGATCTTCACCCCGCTGGTCGAGCCGTCCGTGCGCCGCGATGTCGCGCGGGTCGACGGTCCGGTTCATCTTGGCGGCGCGGCTGGCGTCCGCCTCGTCGTTGGTCTTCTCCGTGAGCATGCGCTCGATGGCGACCTCGGTGGGCTCCAGGTCCATGGTGACCGCGACCGTACGGATCACATCGGGGGTGTGGACGAGCAGCGGCGCAAGGAAGTTGACGCCTACCGGGGTCATCGGCCACTCCTTCACCCACGCGGTGGAGTGGCACCAGGGGGCACGGGTGGAGGACTCGCGGGTCTTTGCCTGGAGGTACGTGGGCTCGACGGCGTCCAGTTCGGCGGGCCAGGCGTTTCGCTTCGTCATCGCCTGGATGTGGTCGATGGGGTGGTCCGGGTCGTACATGGAGTGCACGAGGGACGCGAGGCGGGACTGGCCGAGCGGCTGCCGTACGCGGATGTCCGCCTCCGCGAGGCGGGCGCAGATGTCGGTGAGCTCGCGGGCCATGACGACGGCGAGCCCGGCGTCCTTGTCGAGCCGCCGCGCACCGGATGCGGCACGGGCGGCGCGGGCCATGGCATGCGCCTCGGCGGCCAGTTCGCGGGAGTAGTGCATACAGGCGACGAGGTACGCGCGGTGCTGCTCGCTCGACGTCGACACCATCGACTGGAGGTGTTCGTACGAATCCTGCAGCCAGCCGGGAGCCTTCCGGTCGCCGCGCTGGGCGACGTCCTTGGCATGCGCGTCGGGGTCGGCGGGGAGGGTACGGGCCAGCATCTGAATCCGTGTCACAAAGCCGTCGCCGTTGGCGACATGTTTGAGCAGCGTGCCGAACCGGTCGACCAGGGCCTCCTGGTCCTCGCTGTCCCGCAGCCCGACGCCCGGCCCCTCGATCTCGATGGCGGCGGTGACGGTGCGGCGGTCGGCGTGCAGCAGCACGGCGATCTCGTCGGGGCCGAAGGGGGCGGCGAGCCAGTTGATGCGCCCGATGCCGGGCGGCGGTCCGACCTCGATCTCCCGCCCGTCGAGGCGCGTACCGGCCTCGACGGCACTGGAGCGGTAGGCGGTGCCCTTGCGCAGGCTGCGCTTGTAGCTGCGGTTGATCTCGAACCAGCGGTAGAACGTGCGCTGCTTGTACGGCACGTACACGGCGGCGAGCGCGAGCAGCGGGAAGCCCATCAGCAGAACGATCCGCAGGGACAGGACGGGGACCAGCAGTCCGCTCATCATGCCGAGGAACGCGCCGGCGATGATCAGCGCGATCTCGCCGGTCTCGCGGTTCTTGCCGACGATCGCGTTCGGCCGGGCACGGCCGATGAGGTACGTGCGGCGGGGCGTGATCGGATGGGACTGGGTCGTCAACGCCGGCCACCTCCTGTGCTGTTGCGGTTGCTGTGCGGGGTGCCAGTGGTCGGGGCGCTGCTACGGGGCGAGGGCGCGGCGCCCGCGGGGGCACCGCCCTGGCCACCGCGGCTCCCGTGCGCGGCGACGCCGCCGCTGACGGGGTTGGCGGGGCGGGGACTGCCGCCGCTGTTGCCGTCGCCGGTGTTCTGGTTGCCGCGGGAGCTGTGGGTCTTGATGCCTTGGGACACGAGGGCGGCGGGGGAGCTGATGACGGCGGCGGCTTTGCCCTCGGCGCTGTTCTGGATGCGGTTGTTGCGGGAGTTGGCGATCTCGTCCCCGAAGCCGGGGACGAAGCGGTAGATCATCCCGGAGGCGAAGATCGCGAGCAGGATGATGGAGAGCCCGGAGACGACGGCGGAGAAGGAGTCGGGCCCTTCACCGGCGGAGAGCGCCCCGGCGAGCCCGAGCACGATCACGATGATCGGCTTGACCAGGATGATCGCGATCATGATCCCGGCCCAGCGGCGGACGTGCCCCCACATGTTCTTGTCGACGAGCCCGGCGTACACGATGACGCCGAGCAGCGCGCCGACGTAGAGGAGCACGGCGCGGATGAACAGCTCCAGGAACAGGATGCCCGCGGCGAGGACGGTCACGAGCGACACGATGATCAGCATGATCGGCCCGCCGCCGATCTCGTCGCCCTTCTGCAGGGCCTCCTTGAAGGACCCGAAGAACATGTCCGTCTGTTTGCTGGTGCCGGAGGCGATGACCTCGGTGATCGCGTCGGTGGCGGACACGATGGTGTAGAGGATCAGCGGCGTGAACGCCGATGCGAGGACCGTCAGCCAGAGGAACCCGATCGCCTCGGAGATCGCCGTCATGAGCGGCACGCCACGGATGGCGCGCTTGGCGACGGCGAGCAGCCACAGGACGAGCGTGAGGATGGTGGCGGCGGCGAAGACGATCGCGTAGCGGGCGAGGAACGCGCCGTTGGTGAAGTCCACCTCGGCGGTGGAGTTCACGGCCTCGGACAGCTTGTCGATGATCGACACGGCGGCGTCGGCGCAGCCACGGGCGAGGGAGGAGAGGGGGTCGAGGGCGGAGGTGGGGTCGTCGAGGGAGGGGCGGGTGGCGCCGCCGGGGGCGCTGTCGCCGTCTTCGCAGTAGTCGCGGGCGGGGCCGCGGATGAGGTCGCAAGGATCGTTGCTCGGACCGGGGGTGGGCGTCGGTGCGGCAACTGCGCGAGTGGCGAACAGTACAAGAGCGGCCTGTACGCCTGCCGCTGCTGCGGCGACCGACAGGACGCGGCGGCTACCGGGCATACGTGAACCCTCCGAACTGTTCCACGGCGTCGGACATTTCCTTGGCATTGGAAGCCGCCTGATCGCGACCGACCGGGACGGGGCCTTCCTTCTGGGCGAAGTCGGTGACCTTCCAGTCGCCGTCGACCCACTTCAGTTCGAACGTGTTCGTGTACCAGCTCTCCGTCACGGGGTTCTGGGAGCCTTCACCGGCCAGCCCGAAGAGCGCGGAGTACCAGACGCTCACACTGGCCGTTTTACCTGCGAGGCTCTCGACCTTCGAACCGACCGGGTTGAAGCGGCTGATGAAGGTCATCCCGTCGGGTGCTGTGCCATCGGCCTTCAGCCCGATGCCGGTGAGGAACTTCTCGCTGGAATACACACTGTCAAGGTCGCCTCTGCGATCGGCTGCGACATCGGGTGCGTACACGACATCGACGATCGCGTCCCGGCGTGCCTTGTCGTACATGTCTACGGACCCGAGTGCCACCGCGTAATTCGCCGCCGCGCTCTGCGCTCCCTGCTTGTCCTGCGCGTACCCGGTCGGGATGGCGTCGGTCTTGCCCTTCACCGGCCTCACCCCCGTCGCAGCCGTCTCCGTGACCTCCGGGGACTTGGCGCCCTCCGCGGCGCTTTCGTCGTCGCCGCCGCCCTGGTTGGCGAACGCGATCGCCGCGATCAGCAGCACCACCACACCCACCACGGTGATGAGCGAGCGTGAGCTGCGTGCCGAGCGGCGGGCGCCGCCGTACACGTCCGTGTCGGGAACGCCCGGGAGCCGGGTACGGGTCTGGCCCGACCCTCCGAAGCCCTCGTTGTCGCCGTGCTCGTCGCCGAGGCTCATGTCGAGCAGGCCCCCTCAACCGGTAGTGGACGTGCAGCTTGCCGCGCGAGCGCGATGTGATGACGTGGCATCAGGGGAAGCGGGGACATCGGGGAGACACAACCTCGGACGGTGGGCCGGGCGAGACGGGGAGGACTGACGGGGCGGCAGCTAGACGGCCATCCCGTACACGATGGTGAACAAGGTCCCCAGCGAGCCGATGATGAAGACGCCGGTGAGGCCGGCGACGATGAGGCCCTTGCCCTGCTCCGCGCTGAATGTGTCGCGCAGGGCCGTGGCTCCGATGCGTTGCTTCGCCGCGCCCCAGATCGCGATGCCGAGGCAGAGGAGGATGGCAATGGCCATCACCACCTCGACCATCACCCGAGCCTCGTTGCCCAGGCTTCCGAACGGTCCCCAGTTCGGGGCGATACCGCCGATGATGGTGGTGATGTCGCCCTTCTCGGCTGCCAGGATCATGTAACTCACCGCCCCTGTTGGGTTGTTCGCCGCCCACGCCCCTCGGCACAGGCTTTGGGTCTATCTTCGCTGATGAAACCGCCCGCGTAAGCCGACTTCGAGGGTCTCTTTACCCGATCTCCGCACGTATGACCGAACCGGCGCCCTGACCTGCGGAGGCGTGGCGCGGTTCGACTTGCGTACATATTTCGTCACTCTGTGTATCACGGAGCGTGACTCCGGGCAATGACTGTCGTTGTGCAACCTTTGGGGCGATTTGCCCTGGACTTCGAGCTGCGGTGAGCCCCGGGCTGGACCGTTCGGGGGACGCGAGCCGCAGCCCGTGAACCGAACGTCCGGTCTCACCGGACGATCGGTTCACGTTGTCGGATTGGGGCAGGCCCGGCGTTCGCGGGGCCCTTGCCCTCAACGTGCCTGGGTGAAGTGGTCGAACTCGCCTGCGCGGACGCCGAGCACGAACGCGTCCCACTTGTCGCGCGTGGTCGTGACGGTGGTGCCGTCAGTGCGGGGTTCGCGCAGGCGGACGAGGCTCCCGGGGGTGTGGGTGACCACGATCGTCGGGCTGGGGCTGCCCGTCTTGACCGCGTGGGTGAAGGCGCCGAAGGCGGCGGGGGTGGTGTGGAGTATGACCCCGTCGGGGTCGCTGCTTTCGGTGAGTCTGACGCCGGAGGCGTCTGCAGCAACGTTCAGGCAGGCGTCGCCTTCGCCGCAGTACGAAGATCTCTGCCAGTCGGATGCGGGCATCGGCTGTCCCTTCACAGTTGGTGGGCGACGTCGTAGATGAAGTCCTTGGACGCATCAGGGGTGAGAGCTACGGCCTCCATGCGGTCGAGCAGCGTGCGGTAGCGCGCGAGTTGTGCCTCCGCGTCGAGCAGCACGGGACCGTGGGACTGGTCGAGGTGGACGGTGTCGAGCTGGGGGACCGGGCCCAGGCCGTAAGCCAGCGACTGGCCCGAGCCCGGAAACGCGCCGATGGCGAAGGGGATCACGCGCAGGGTGATGTGGGGCAGGTCGCTCATCTGCAGCAAGTGCTCCAGTTGTTGGCGAGCTGTCTTCGGGCCGCCGAACTGCATGCGCAACGCCGCCTCGTGCACGACCGCCACGTAAGGGATGGGGGCGGCTCGGTAGATCACGTCCTGGCGCTTGATGCGGTGCGAGACGCGATGCTCGATCTCCGGGGGCGACAGCTCCGGAACCACCTGGCGGAAGACCTCCCGTGCGTGCTCGGCGATCTGGAGCAGGCCAGGGATATGGGCGGTGTACGCGGTGCGGAGGCCTGTTGCGTGGTGCTCGAACTCGGCGAGGTCGAGCAGGCCGGTGGGGAGGATGTCCCGGTACTGCTCCCACCAGCCGCGAGTCCTGTCGGCGGCCATGGTTGCCAAGGCGTCGATGAAGAGGGGGTCGGGGCAGGAGTATGCGCGGGCCATGGCCCGGACCCGGTCGGCGCTGACTCCGAATCGCGCTGTTTCGACATTGCTCAGCTGGCCGGAGCTGGTGCCCAGTTCCCTGGCGGCCTCGGTCGCGGTCATTCCAGCGCGCTCGCGCAGTCGGCGAAGCTCGGCCGCAAGGCGGATACGTCGGGCTGTGGGTGCAGGTCTCGCGGACACGCAGCTCCTTCGCTCTCAGGTTCACGGGGTCACCCACACGGAGGGATCTAGGCATGGATTCTCTCGAATCGTCGCAAAGTTTCTTTGCGTCCCTCTAGTTTGTGCCTCAGGCCACCCGCCCGGAAGTACCCCGCTCGACGGAGCGACCTGGTCACCGGGCCGAAACAAGCGCAGTGCCCCAATCGCCTCTCCGGCAAGGAGACTTCCATGCCCACCGTATCCCCGCCCTGGACCTACGCCCTCCAACTCCCGCCCGATCCACGCTCTCCCGGCATTGCACGGCACACCCTCCGCGCGGTCCTGTCCGCACACCGGCTCGGTGGGCTGATCGACACCGCCGAGCTGGTCGCGAGCGAGCTCGTCACCAACGCCCTGCGGCACACGGACGGGCCGTACGGGCTCAGGCTTCGTGCCGGTGAGCAGGGGCGGTTGAGGCTCGGGGTGTGGGACACCAGTTCCGACATTCCGCCGCCGTTCGCGGGGCTGCCGCGCCGGCCCGCACCCGATGCGGAGGGTGGCCGTGGGCTCTGTCTCGTCGCGCAGTGCGCCGACGCGTGGGGAGCGACCGCGCTCCAGCAGGGCGGGAAGCTCCTGTGGGTCGAGCTCACCCGGAAGCCGGGAGGCGGGGCATGAGCGGGAACGGCGTACTCGCCCGTCTGTTCCCGCGCAGTCCGCGCGCAGTCGCTCGGATGCTCGCGCGGGCGACGGACTTACGGGTGGAGATCATCGGCGGCAGTCTCGTACTGTCCCGCACCGACTGCCCGGTGCGTGCCGACACGGTCGTCCGGCTCGCGACCGCGATCCGGCCGCACCTGGCCGAGAAGGAGTGGGCCCTCGTACGGGCCGTGCCGGTCGACATGCCGCAGGACCCGGACGACTTCGCGACGCCCGACCTCCTCGTCTGCGCCGCAGTGTCCGTGCCGTTCGGCGGCCGGATGATCGGTCCTCAGGACGTGGACCTGGCCGTCGAGATCGTCCCCCGGTCCGAGAAGGCCAGGGGTCTCGGCCGGAAGGCCGACTGGTACGCCGTCGCCGGCGTGCGCGTCCTTCTCGAACTGGATCCGCGCCTCGGGTCGTGGACGCTGCATCAGCAGCCTCGTGGTGTGTGCTACCGGAAGATCCTGTCCGGCGCGTACGGCGAGGAGGTCCCGCTTCCCGGCCCCCGCCCGCGCTCTCTCGCCACTGCAGGACTGCCCCGGTACGGCCCGTGACGTCAGCGCGGGCCGATGAACAGGCTCTGCGCGCTGCGTCCGATCGGGCCCTTCTCGTCGTGGAGCTGGGCGTCGGCGAGGCCGATGCCGGCCGCGTCCACGCTCGTTCGGGCCTCCACGCAGACCCATTCGCCCACCGGGTGGCGGTGCAGATGCACCGTCAGGTCCGGGTTGATGAAGACGGTTCGGCTGAAGTCGAGCACATTGCTGATGCCGTTGCCGGAGTCCGCGGCGACGAGGATGCGGTCCAGGGGGCGGGGGTCGTCGCCCGCGACCAGGGGGAGGCGCATCCGCATCCAGCAGGTCCCCGGGCCCAGTTCGCGGAACGCGCCTTCGGTGAAGCGGGTTTCCATCGACGTGTGGTAGCCGACGTCCCACGGGACGCCGAAGAACGGGGTGACCGAGGTCTCCGACGGGGGCGGCATCAGCGGACCTTGGGCCACGGCCGGGCCGGGGTCCTCCGTGGTCCTGATGCGCAGCGCCCTGGCCAGCATCACCGGTGCGCCGCCTTCCGGAGCGAGCGTGGCCTCCACGACCTCGACGCTGCGGCCGGAGCGCACCACGGACGTGGTCACTTCCAGGGGGCTGATGGGGACCGGGCGCAGGATCTCGTACGTGACCCGGGCGAGCCGCATGTCCGTGCGCGCACCGGGGCGTTCCTCAAGCGCCCTGCCCAGCAGGGCGGCGGGCGGGCCGGCGTGCTGGGATGCGGCGTCCCAGGGGCCGCGGGTGTGTTCGGTGGGGGCGTAGCGGTTCTCGGTGAGTCGCTCGAAGAACGCCTCGGGTGCCGTCATGGCGGACCGCCTTTCCCGAACGGAACCGATGGGTGTAGGACGCACGCTACCTGCCGGTAACCACACGATCCAGAGACGGTCCGGGACGGGGTGGGCAGGCCGGATACGCAAAAGGGGCTCGCGGACCGTTACGGACCGCAAGCCCCGGGGCGTACCTGCACGGCGTCAGCCGGCGGCCACCATGTAGCCGAGCAGGGCGACGGCGATGCCCAGCAGGGCGATGAACGTCACCGTGGCGGCGGTTCCGCCCGCGTCGCCGCGGCGGCCCCTCGTCGGGTCCCCGTTCTGCGTGCCCTCCGTGCCTTCCGGCGCGTCGATCACGATCGCAGAGTGCTTCACTTGTGCTCCTGTGGTGCTGTGTTGCTTGCCCCACCGTGGTCACCGGAGGGGGTCGGACCGCAGCCTTCCCGGCTGTGTGACACAGAGTAGCGGAACTGGTCCAGACCACTCGCGCGGGAGTCGTCCCGCGCGACCGGCGTCGGCGACGCTGCCGCTGCCCGTACCGGACCGTATCCCCGGCATCGGAAGCGAACGAAATTTCACGCCAACCCTGCTGCTACGGAGCGCAGTTGACTAAGGTGCCAGCCGTGACCGACGACGCGCACATCCAGACACGTATCGACACCTCGCGCCCTCACACCGCCCGGATCTGGAACTACTGGACAGGCGGGAAGGACAACTACCCCGTCGACCGCGCTGCCGGCGACGAGATCCGCGCGCTCCATCCCGGTATCGGCGACTACGCGCTCGCCGACCGGCGCTTCCTCGGCCGTGCGGTGCGCCACCTCGCCGCCGAGGCCGGAATCCGACAGTTCCTCGACATCGGCACCGGGCTGCCGAGCGCCGACAACACGCACCAGGTGGCGCAGCGCATCACGCCCGACGCCCGGATCGTGTACGTGGACAACGATCCGCTCGTCCTCGTGCACGCCCGTGCCCTGCTCACCGGCACGCCCGAGGGGCGCACCGACTACCTCGACGCGGACCTGCGGGACGTCGACACGATCCTGGACCAGGCGGCGAAGACGCTCGACCTGACGGAACCCGTCGCGCTGATGCTGCTGGGCGTCGTCATCTTCCTCGAGGACGACGAGGAGTCGTACGCGGTGGTGCGCAGGCTCATGGACGCCCTGCCCTCCGGCAGCCATCTCGTGCTGTCCCACACGATCACCAGCCCCGAGATGCCGGACGTGGACGCGGCGGTCGCGTTCTGGAACGAGAACGGCACCCCGCGCCTGACCCAGCGCACCCCGGCGCAGGTGGAGCGCTACTTCGACGGTCTGGAGCTGCTGGAGCCCGGTGTGCTCTCGTGCAATCGCTGGCGCCCGGACGCGGAGGACCTCGAGGCTCCGGCCGAGGTGGCGATGTACGGCGGGGTGGGGCGCAAGGCGTAGGGCGGGGGGTCGGGCGCGCGCCGGAGCCAGGAGCGGGCGTCGGTCGGCGCGCCGGGCTGCCGGAACGAGCGCCCCTGACGGAGCCGTTCCGCACCTACACTGACTCCCGGGCGGACTACCGTGCGGTGGAAGGTGATTGACGGTGCGTAAGGCGTGGCTGGTCGCGGGGGCGTCGGTCGGGCTGTCCCTGAGCTTCGTCGCACTGCTCGTCGTCGGCACCTTTTCCGCCGCCGCTGGGCTGCTCGGCGGTGATGCCAAGAACGGGGCCGTGGGTCTCGCCAAGGGCGCCGTGCCCGCGCGGTACCAGCCGCTGGTGCAGAAGTGGGGGAACCTCTGCCCCGCCATCAATCCCGCGCTGCTCGCCGCGCAGTTGTACCAGGAGAGCGGCTGGAACCCGACGGCGAAGAGCCCGGCCGCCGCGCAGGGCATCGCCCAGTTCATCCCCGGCACCTGGGCGACGCACGGGATCGACGGGGACAAGGACGGGGACCGCGACGTGTGGGACCCCGCCGATGCCATTCCGTCCGCAGCCTCGTACGACTGCGAACTGGCCGGATACGTACGCAAGGCGCCCGGCGATCCGACCGACAACATGCTTGCCGCGTACAACGCGGGCGCGTACGCCGTCATCAAGTACGGCGGTGTCCCGCCCTACCGTGAGACGCAGAACTACGTGAAGGTCATCCGGAGCCTGGAGCAGAGCTTCGCGAAGCCCGTCGGACGGGTCGAGCCGTCGCGGCAGGCGGCCGGGGCCATCTACTTCGCGCAGAAGAAGCTCGGCACGAAGTACCTGTGGGGCGGCAACGGTACGGCGGAGCAGGGCGGGCGGTTCGACTGTTCCGGTCTGACCCAGGCCGCGTACCGGACCGTGGGGATCGAGCTGCCGCGGGTGGCCAACGACCAGTACAACGCCGGACCGCACCCCTCGCGCGACGAGCTGCTCCCGGGCGACCTGGTCTTCTTCTCGGACGACCTGACCAATTCACGCGCCATCAGACACGTGGGGCTCTACGTCGGCGGCGGGTACATGATCAATGCGCCGTTCACCGGTGCGGTCATCCGCTTCGACAAGATCGACACCCCGGACTACTTCGGTGCCACCCGCGTCACGAAGGACGGTGCCGCCGCCCTGCCGACCGACCTGCCGCAGGCGTGATGCAGCGCCGAGTGGCTGGAATGCGACTACCGTCGCAGGGCTCTGAGCTGCGACGACGTGTCACTCTTCGATAACGTCATGGTGATCGTTCGGTGGAGAGTGGAACGACCGCAGGGATCACGTCGTTCCCTGGGACAGAGACGGCTGCACTGACCATGCAGCACACACCGGATCGACCACGGGGGTTGGTGGAAAGCGGCGCACAGGCACGTGCGCCGGCAGGCGACAAGGCAAGGGGCCGCGGCAGATGGCTGGACTCGCAAACGGGTTCTCCCTGACGGAGTCGAGGAGCGGGACGAATCCCGACGTCAGCCTGCTCTATGAGATCAACGGCCTGGCGAAGGACGCCCCGGGCTGGTTCGACCGCACGATGGAGTTCGTCGGCGAATACGGAATCATGCTCGGCCTGGTGCTCGTCGCGCTCTGGTGCTGGTGGAGCGTGCGACGGCGCGGCACCACCGAGGACTCGGTCGCCGCGGCCGCCGGGCTCGTCTGGGCACCGCTGGCCGCCGGTATCGCCCTGCTGATCAACATCCCCATCCGCGGATTCGTCGAACGGCCCCGGCCCTTCGTCGACCACGAGGGCCTCGAGGTCCTCGTCGCGGGCAAGACCGACTTCTCGTTCGTCAGCGACCACTCCACGATGGCGATGGCCATCGGCGCCGGACTCTTCGTGGCACACCGTCGGTTCGGCCTCGCCGCGCTCGGGCTCGCGTTCGCCGAGGGCTTCTGCCGTGTCTACATGGGCGTGCACTACCCGACCGATGTCGTCGGAGGCTTCGCGCTCGGCACGGCCGTGGCGCTGCTCCTCGCCCCGCTCGCCCTGGCGCTGCTCACACCCCTGATGTCCGCGATCGCCGGCTCCCGGTTCTCCTGGCTCGTACGGTCGAAGCGGGCCGGGAACGGTCCGCTGGTGACCGAGCCGCTGGACATTCCCGAGCCGCGCAACGAAGGCGCGGGCAACGGGGAGAACGGCCTCGCGGCCTGAGCCGACGGTCCGGCCCCCCCGCTCTGGCATGATGATCATGTGACTCATCAGGGGGAAGAAACGGACCAGTCCGGCCAGAACGAGTTGGCGATGGGACTGTCGATCGGGATGTCGCTCGGCGTCGCGTTCGGCATCGCCATCGGGACGCTCGCCTTCGACAATGTGGCGCTCGGGCTCGGCATGGGCATTTCGTTCGGCGTCATGGCCGGACTCTGCTTCGGCGGTGCGAAGCAGCGGAAGGCGGACAGGGCGCGGAACCGGGCGGCGGCCGACGGCGGAGACAGCTGAGGAACCTCCGGACCGCCCGTCGTCACAGCGCCTGGGCGTAGTCGAAGACGCGGTCAGGGTCGTACTTCCGCTTCAGCCGGGTGAGACGGTCCGCGGCCGGGCCGTAGTAGGCCTGCCGCCAGTTCTTCAGGTTCGGGTCGGCGTAGTTCTGGTACGCGGCGCCCGATGCGTACCGGCGCATCGACGCGTGGGTGTCCCGCAGCCACGCCTGCTGCGCGGAGCCGGAGATGTCCGGGCGCCAGGCGCCGATGTACTGGGCCAGCATGCGTGAGCGGCGGTGCACGAACGAGGTCGCCAGCGGGTCCACCCGGTTCACCGCGCCGCCGAGTGCGGTCAGCGCGATCGAACCGCCGCCGCCCCGGCTCGCCGGAAGACGGGTGAACGCCTCGGCCGCCGCGATCAGCGCCTGGATCCCGCCCGCCGCGAGGTCGCGGTCGAAGAAGTCGGACGCCGAGGCGTAGGTCTCGCGCGGCAGCGCGCCCTGGCGGCTGCGGCCCGGGGTGGTGCCCGGCAGGCGGCACTGGGCGTCGGTGAGGGAGAGGCAGTTGGCGTACGAGAGCATCGCGTCGAGGTAGCTGCGCGGGCGCAGTGCGACGGAGGAGGCCGGTGAGCCGACCGCGTCACCGAGGCGGTCGATCGCGTTGCGGAGCTCACTCTCGCCGCCGAGCGTGAAGGCGGCGACCGACAGGGTCGGGCGGACGCCGCCGGGGCCGGCCGCCAGGTGCAGCGACGACCAGATCTCGTCCGGCTGGGCCGGCCCCCATTTCTGCCAGGCGGCGACGACGGCGGCGGCTCGGGACCACGGCCAGGTCAGATACGCGGTGACGGTCCGTGGCGCGGGGTGCGTACGGAAGCGGAAGCCGGTCACGACGCCGAAGGTCCCGTTCCCTCCGCCGCGCAGCGCCCAGAAGAGGTCCGTGTTCTCCTCGGCGTTCGCGGTCAGGGTTCTGCCGTCCGCCGTGACGATCGTCGCCTCGGTCAGGCTGTCGCAGGTCAGCCCGTAGGCGCGGGAGGTGACGCCGTGGCCGCCGCCCAGGGTCAGGCCGGAGATGCCGACCGTGGGGCACGAGCCCGCGGGAATGGTGCGGCCGCGGCCGGCGAGAGTCCTGTAGACGTCGATGAGCTTGGCTCCGGCGCCGATGACTCCGTCCGTGTCCACACCGTTCAGTGAGGACACGTCGATGACGAGTCGGCCGTTGCCGGACGACCAACCGCCGTAGGAGTGTCCGCCGTTGCGGATGGACACCGGTGTGCCGTGCGCCTTCGCCCAGGCGAGGCACTCCTTGACGTCGTCCCGGCCCGCGACATACGCGACGGCGGCGGGCTTCTGTCCGTCGAAGCGGGTGTTGTAGAGCTGCCGGGCGCTCGCGTAGTCGGCGTCGCCCGGCCGGATCAGTTTGCCGCCGAGCCCGCGGGCGAGTGCCGTCCAGTCGGCGGGGGAGGCGGGCCCCGACGGCCGCGTCCTCGTGGCCGTGGCGCCGCGTGTGGGCGCGCCGTCGTCCGCCATGGCCCCACCGTCCGATCTGCCGGTGCAGGCAGCGGTGGTGAGAGCAACAGCGGTGGTGAGCAGCGTGCGCCGGTCCATGGTGGCCTCCTGGGGGTGGAGACGGTACGCGGGCACGGCGGGTTCCCGACAGCCCTTGCCGGGAGATTCAGTCGCTCGTGATGTGTGCCTGGGCATCTGTGCGGGCCCGTTCCCTGGACCGTCTCGCGGGGCCCGACCACCCGCAGCTGCACCGGGCGACCGCGAAGGAGCCGCGGTCGACGGTCGTGGTCCTGTGCTGCGCCTCGTTCTCGGCGGTCATGTCCTGCTGGGGCACGGGTCAACGGTACTGCGCCGTGGGGTGTCCACATGCCGGGCGGTCGGCGTGACGAGGTGACGGGGCCGTCGTTATGCGAGTGGGGTGTCCCCAGGCCCCCTCGTGCCGAGGGGGAAGGGTGGGATTCGTACAAGCAGCGGTCCGGCGTTGGGGGTTGGCAGGCGATGGTGGTGAAGCAGCACAGGCGCAGGGGCGGCGTGGTCGCCGTCGCGGCGGCCGTGGCGGGGGTGATGGCGCTCACAGGATGCTCGGGCGAGGGCGCCGCCGCCGACGACGGCGCGGGCGGAGGCGCCGCGGACGAGGTGCGCGGCGCGGCGGACGCGCTTGCCGGGGCGAAGAGTTCCGGGGCGCGCACGTCGATGGAGATGGCGACCGGCGGCACCCGGGTCACCATCCGCGGCGAGGGCGGATACGACTTCGCCCGCCGGATGGGCCGGCTGAAGGTCGTCCTGCCGCCCGACCCCGCGGGCACGGACGAGCACAAGCCGATCACCGAACTGCTGACGCCCGGCGCGCTCTACATGAAGAACCGCGGCGCGGGGGTCCCCGCGGACAAGTGGGTCCGGGTCGACACCACCACGCTGGAGGACGGGAATCTCGTCACCGGCGGTGCCACCGATCCGCTGGCCGCTGCGGAGCTGCTGCGTGGCGCCGAGCAGGTGACGTATGTGGGGGAGACGGAGGTTTCCGGCCAGAAGGTGCGGCACTTCCGTGGCACCACCGACATCGCGCGGGCGGCGGAGGTGGCCGAGCCGCATGCGCGGGCGTCGCTGGCGGCGGCGGCGAAAGGGTTCACCAGGGATCGGGTGCCGTTCGATGCGTACCTCGACGAGTCGGGGCTGCTGCGCAAGGTCCGGCACAGGTTCAGCTTCACGAACGAGGGCCGGACGGTGGCGGTGACATCGACCACGGTGCTCTACGACTTCGGAAGACCGGTCGCAGTGCGGCTGCCGGACGCGAAGGACATCTACTCCGGGAAGGTCAAGGCCTGAGGGCCGCGGAGAGGGGTGGGCCGTCGGAGGGGCCCGGGATGGCCAGTGCCCAAATGGTCCGGACGTGCCATGCGCGGTGTGTGTCCCGCTCCCTACGCTAGGGAACCGACATCGGCTGGAAGAGGTGATTGCACGTGGCTCCGCCCGGTACGACAGCCGTCCAGGAGGACCGTGTGGCCCTCGCCGAGATCGAACTGTGCGGTGAGCTGATGATCGCGGCGTCGGCCGCGGCCGGGGAGCGGCTCACCCCGGACCGTATCGACGAGGTGCTGATGGTGACGGTGGAGGGGCCGGCCGCTCGGCCTTTCGGCGACGGGCCGGTGGCCCGCCGCTGACGCCGCGGCTCCGGCTGGACCGACCGTCGAGATCGAGCCACCCCGCGCGCGTCCCGCGCCGGGAGCGGCCGGCGGTCAGGTGCGCAGCAGCCGTGCGATCGCCTTCGTCGCTTCCTCCACCTTGGCGTCGACCTCGTCGCCGCCCTTGACCGCGGCGTCGGCGACGCAGTGCCGCAGATGCTCCTCCAGCAGTTGGAGGGCGAAGGACTGCAGCGCCTTGGTGGACGCGGAGACCTGGGTGAGTATGTCGATGCAGTAGACATCCTCGTCGACCATGCGCTGAAGACCGCGGATCTGGCCCTCGATCCGGCGCAGCCGCTTCAGGTGCTCGTCCTTCTGCTTGTGGTAGCCGTGCACGCCGCGGTCGTGGTCGGTGATGACCTGCTCGTCGGGACCCTGGCCTGCGGTGTCGTGCTCCGTGACCGGGGGGCCGGCCGCCTCGGTGGTCGTCATCGGGTCCTCCCGTTGTCCAGAAAGGGGTGTATACCCCTCGTGGGTATATGGTAGCGAATCGTGGGGAAACCGGTGGGGGTCTGTGCTGATCGCGGTGATACATGGGCGACACTGGGACCTTGCCGGTTAGCCGTGGCCGGATGATGCGCCTAGCATCAGCCTGACCCAATCCAGAGCACCCCGAGGACCCCACGTGCGCTTTCGTCTGACCCCCAGGGAGACGAGCTTCTACGACATGTTTGCCGCATCCGCGGACAACATCGTCACGGGCTCGAAACTCCTGATGGAACTGCTCGGGGCGGATACCCCTGCCCGGGCCGAGATCGCGGAACGGATGCGGGCAGCCGAGCACGCCGGGGACGACGCCACCCACGCGATCTTCCACCAGCTGAACTCCTCGTTCATCACGCCGTTCGACCGCGAGGACATCTACTCCCTCGCATCGTCGCTCGACGACATCATGGACTTCATGGAGGAGGCCGTCGACCTCGTCGTCCTCTACAACGTCGAAGAGCTCCCCAAGGGCGTCGAGCAGCAGATCGAGGTACTGGCGCGGGCGGCCGAACTGACCGCCGAGGCCATGCCCCACCTGCGGACCATGGAAAACCTCACGGAGTACTGGATCGAGGTCAACCGGCTGGAGAACCAGGCCGACCAGATCCACCGCAAGCTCCTCGCCCACCTCTTCAACGGCAAGTACGACGCCATCGAGGTCCTCAAGCTCAAGCAGATCGTCGATGTGCTTGAAGAGGCTGCCGACGCGTTCGAGCACGTCGCGAACACGGTGGAGACCATCGCGGTCAAGGAGTCCTGAGCTTCGTGGACACCTTTGCCCTGATCGTGACCATTGGTGTCGCGCTCGGATTCACGTACACCAACGGCTTCCACGACTCCGCGAACGCGATCGCGACCTCCGTATCCACGCGGGCGCTCACCCCGCGGGTGGCGCTGGCGATGGCCGCGGTGATGAACCTCGCAGGTGCGTTCCTCGGACAGGGCGTGGCCAAGACCGTCAGCGAAGGGCTCATCGCGACGCCCCAGGGCTCGCGCGGTATGGGCATCCTCTTCGCCGCACTGGTCGGCGCGATCGTCTGGAACCTCGTCACCTGGTACTACGGGCTGCCCTCGTCCTCGTCGCACGCGCTGTTCGGCGGCATGGTCGGTGCGGCGCTCGCGGGCGGGACGGAGGTGATCTGGACCGGAGTGCTCGAGAAGGTCGTCATTCCGATGTTCCTGTCGCCGATCGTCGGCCTGATCGCCGGCTATCTGGTGATGGTCGCGATCCTGTGGATGTTCCGGAAGTCCAACCCGCACAAGGCGAAGCGCGGTTTCCGCATCGCCCAGACGGTGTCGGCGGCCGGCATGGCGCTCGGTCACGGTCTGCAGGACGCGCAGAAGACCATGGGCATCGTGGTGATGGCGCTGGTCATCGCCGATGTCGAGAACTCGGGCGACCCGATCCCGACCTGGGTGAAGATCGCCTGTGCGCTGATGCTGTCCCTGGGCACGTACGCCGGCGGCTGGCGCATCATGCGCACGCTGGGCCGCAAGATCATCGAGCTGGACCCGCCGCAGGGGTTCGCGGCGGAGACGACCGGTGCGTCGATCATGTTCGGCTCGGCGTTCCTGTTCCACGCGCCGATCTCGACGACGCACGTGATCACCTCGGCGATCATGGGCGTGGGAGCGACGAAGCGCGTGAACGCGGTGCGCTGGGGAGTCGCGAAGAACATCGTCCTGGGCTGGTTCATCACGATGCCGGCGGCGGCGATGGTCGCTGCACTGAGCTACGGGATCGTCTACCTGATCTTCGGCTGACATCGGGGGCCTCGAGCCCCACGAACGCGGACGGGCCCGCCCCCTGGGAGAGGGGGCGGGCCCTTCGTCTTTGGGGTGGCACCGCCATGCAGCACCCCAAGACGTCTTATCCGAAGCGTCCCGAGATGTAGTCCTCGGTCGCCTGGACGGACGGGTTGGCGAAGATCCGCTCGGTGTCGTCGATCTCGATGAGCTTGCCGGGCTGACCGACCGCCGCCAGGTTGAAGAAGGCCGTGCGGTCCGAGACGCGCGCCGCCTGCTGCATGTTGTGCGTCACGATGACGATCGTGAAGCGCTCCTTCAGCTGGCCGATCAGGTCCTCGATCGCGAGGGTGGAGATCGGGTCGAGCGCCGAGCAGGGCTCGTCCATCAGCAGCACGTCGGGCTCGACCGCGATCGCACGGGCGATGCACAGACGCTGCTGCTGACCGCCGGACAGCCCCGAGCCCGGCTTGTTGAGGCGGTCCTTGACCTCGTTCCAGAGGTTGGCGCCCTTGAGGGACTTCTCGACGATCTCGGCGAGCTTGTTCTTCCGGTACGAGCCGTTCAGCCGCAGGCCCGCCGCGACATTGTCGAAGATCGACATGGTCGGGAACGGGTTCGGGCGCTGGAAGACCATGCCGACCGTGCGGCGCACGGTGACCGGGTCGACGCTGGAGCCGTAGAGGTTCTCGTCGTCCAGCATCACCTTGCCCTCGACGCGGCCACCGGGCGTGACCTCGTGCATGCGGTTCAGGGTGCGCAGGAACGTGGACTTGCCGCAGCCGGACGGGCCGATGAAGGCGGTCACGGAGCGGGGCTCCACGGTCATCGAGATGTCCTCGATCGCCTTGTGGGAGCCGTAGTAGGCGGTCAGGCCGCTGACGTCGATTCGCTTGGCCATGGGGGTCACTTCGCTTTCTGGTGGTCGCGTCAGCGACCGGTCTTCGGGGCCTTCCAGCGGGCGATGCCGCGGGCCACCAGGTTGAGGATCATGACGAAGGCGATCAGGACCAGGGCGGCGGCCCAGGCGCGGTCGTACGACGCCTCGCTGCCGACCCGGTACTGCTCCCAGATGTAGAAGGGGAGCGACGACTGGGCGCCTTCGAACGGGTTGGCGTTGATCAGCTGGGAACCGAAGACCAGCAGCATGATCGGGGCGGTCTCACCGGCGATACGGGCGATCGCGAGCATCACACCGGTGGTGATACCGCCGAGAGCGGTCGGGATGACCACCTTGACGATCGTGCGCCACTTCGGGACACCGAGGGCCAGCGACGCCTCGCGCAGCTCGTTCGGGACGAGCTTGAGCATTTCCTCGGTGGAGCGGACGACGACCGGGATCATCAGGATGGCCAGCGCCAGGGCGCCCATCAGGCCGGACGGCTGCAGATTGAAGATCAGCATGATCGACAGCAGGAAGAGACCCGCGACGATGGAGGGGATGCCCGTCATGACGTCGACGAAGAACGTGACGGCCTTGGCCAGCGCGCCCTTGCCGTACTCGACCAGGTAGACGGCGGTCAGCAGGCCGATCGGCACGGAGACCACGGTGGCCAGGCCGACCTGCTCCAGGGTGCCGATGATGGCGTGGTAGACACCGCCGCCCGCCTCGAAGCCGGGGACCCCGGCCATCGAGTGGCTGAGGAAGTACCCGTCGAGAACCTTCAGGCCGCGGCTGACGGTCACCCAGATCAGCGAGAACAGCGGGACCACGGCCAGGACGAAGCAGACCCAGACGATGCTGGTCGCGAGGCGGTCCTTGGCCTGGCGCTTGTTCTCGACGGCGGTGGTCACGATGTACGAGATGACGACGAAGAGCAGCGCGGAGACCAGCCCCCACTGGACCCGGCTCTCCCAGCCAGCCGCGATGCCGATGCCGACACCGAGGGCGACGGAGACGACCGCGAATCCGGCGGTCGCCCACTTGGGGAGCGCCCGGCTGCTGAGGCCGCCGGGGCGGCCGGAGGCGGGGGCGGTGGGCCTGTCCTTGAGTGCGGTGTGGCTCATGCGTTGGCCCCCGAGTACTCCTTGCGGCGCGCGATGATCATGCGGGCCGCGCCGTTGACCAACAGGGTGAGCACGAAGAGGACGAGACCGGAGGCGATCAGGGCGTCGCGCCCGAGCTCATCGGCCTCGTCGAACTTCGCGGCGATGTTCTGGGCGAACGTGCCGCCGCCCGGGTTCAGCAGGTGCAGGGAGATCAGGAAGCTCGGGGAGAGCACGGTGGCGACGGCCATCGTCTCGCCGAGCGCGCGTCCGAGACCCAGCATCGAAGCGGAGATCACACCGGAGCGTCCGAAGGGCAGCACCGACATGCGGATGACTTCCCAGCGGGTGGCGCCGAGGGCCAGTGCGGCCTCCTCGTTCATGCGCGGGACCTGCAGGAAGACCTCGCGGCTCACGCTGGTCACGATCGGCAGGATCATGATCGCCAGCAGGACGCCCACGGTGAACAGCGAGCGGGCGACGCCGACCTCGGTCTTCTCGAAGATGTACGTCCAGCCGAAGAACTCGTCGAGCCAGAGGTTCAGGCCCTCGAGGTACGGGACGAGGAAGAGCGCGCCCCAGATGCCGTAGATGATCGACGGCACGGCGGCCAGCAGATCGACGACGTAGGCGAGGGGCGCGGCGAGCTTGCGCGGCGCGTAGTGGGAGATGAACAGCGCGATGCCGACGGCGATCGGGACGGCGATCACCATCGCGATGATCGAGCTGACCACCGTGCCGAAGAGGAGGACCGCAATGCCGAAGACCGGCGGGTCGCCCGCCGGGTTCCAGTCGAAGGTGGTGAGGAAGTTGCCCTCGTCCTTCGAGATGGCGAGCGTGGCGCGGTAGGTGAGGAACGCGGCGATCGACGCCATGATCACCAGAAGCAGAATGCCGGAACCACGGGAGAGTCCGGCGAAGACCTTGTCGCCTGCGCGGCCCGTGGATTTCTGGTTCAGCCCGGTGACCGGCGGAGCCGGCGGGGGTGGTGTCAGGTCTGTGGGTGTCGTGGAAGCCATGATCTTTCCGGTCTGTGGTGGGGGAGCTGACGGCTCCCCTGGCGGCGGTGCACCGGAGGTGGCCGGCGGGGGCGGACGGGCCCCCGCCGGCCGGGGTGTTACTTCAGACCCGCGACGGTCTCGCGGACCTTGGCGTTGATCTCGGCCGGGATCGGGGCGTAACCGGCCTCGGAGAGAACCTTCTGGCCCTCGTCACTGGCGGTGTAGGTCAGGAAGGACTTGACCGTGCCCAGGGTGTCGGCGTTGTTGCCGGAGTCGCAGACGACCTCGTAGGTCACCAGGACCAGCGGGTAGGCACCCTCGGCCTTGGTCGCGTAGTCCAGGTCCAGGGCCAGGTCCTTGCCGGTGCCCTTGATCTTGGCCGCGGCGATGGCCTTGGAGGCGTTCTCCGAGGTGGCCTCGGCCGGGGCGGAGGCGCCCGTCGCGATGGCGACCGTCGGGATGGACTGCGAGGTGGCGTAGGAGAGCTCGAAGTAGCCGATCGCGCCCTCGTTCTGCTTGACCTGCGCGGCGACACCGGACGAGCCGGAGGCGGCCTGGCCACCCGGGGCCGGCCACTTCTTCTCGGCCTCGTAGGGCCAGTCGGCCTTGGCGGTGGCGCCGAGGTACTTGCCGAGGTTCTGCGTGGTGCCGGAGTCCTCGGAGCGGTGGAAGGCCTGGACCGCCAGGTCGGGGAGCTTGGCGCCCTCGTTCAGCTTGGCGATCGCCGGGTCGTTCCACTTCTTGATCTTGCCGGAGAAGATCTTGGCGACGGTGGAGGCGTCCAGGTTCAGCTTGTCGACGCCCGGAACGTTGAAGCCGAGGGCGATCG
Organism: Streptomyces sp. NPDC043812; assembly: GCF_056436245.1. Classification (NCBI taxonomy): domain Bacteria; kingdom Bacillati; phylum Actinomycetota; class Actinomycetes; order Kitasatosporales; family Streptomycetaceae; genus Streptomyces; species Streptomyces sp. NPDC043812. The sequence goes on along the minus strand of NZ_JBWKCY010000027.1, from coordinate 77,984 downwards.
GGCCGCCGACCATGGGCAGGTTGATGCCCTGGCCGGTCTTGCAGACCTTCTTGGACTCCTCGACCTCTTCCGGCTTCAGCGCCGAGTCGGAGCCGGCGAAGCCGACGCGTCCCTGGTTGAAGGCGACGATGCCCTCGCCGGAGGAGGAGGACTTGTAGTTGACCTCGACCCCGGTGCACGCGGCCATGTAGTTCTTGACCCACAGGTCCATGGCGTTCTTCTGGGCGCTGGAGCCGGAGGCCATCAGCTGGCCCTTGGCGTCGTCGCACTTGATGTTCGACGCAGCTCCGGTCTTCCCGCCGTCGCCGCCCGTGCCGGCGGAGTTGTCGTCCGAACCACACGCCGTGAGGACCAGGGCGCCGGACAGGGCGAGGGCGCCGAGCGCGGTGGCGCGAAGCCCGTTCTTGCGCTGAAGCTTCACTTTCGGGTGTTCCTTCCAGTTGCCGCCAGGCTGGGCGGCGTGTGTCGGGGTGGGGGGACCGGCAAGGTGCCGGTCACCGCGTAAGGCCGAAATTAGGCAGATCAGGTGAAGTGGCCGACGGGAGAGAGTGAACGCGAGGTGAACCGTGTCGGGCGGCTGGGTGCCCACCCTCCCTCTGTACCGCGTTCGCGCACTTTCCGCCGCTTCAGCGGCATGACGGACGGCTGTGCCGGGTGCGGGTGCCTCGGGCGGGGAGTGCGGGGGCCTCGGGCGGGCCGGAGCCGGGTGCGGCTACGTCAGGTGCAGGGCGTCGAGCAGCGCCGGGACCAGCTCCCTGTCCCGTTGCTGCGTCAGCATCCGGCCCGCGGCCGCGGGCGGCAGCCACACCAGCCGGTCGACCTCCCTGTTCGGTTCGAACGAGCCGCCGGTGGCCTCGGCCGCCCAGTAGCGGACCATCTTGGGGCGGCCCTCGACCCAGTAGCCGGTGGCGGGCAGCTCGGGTCCGAGTGCGCACGTCATGCCGGTCTCCTCCAGCACTTCGCGCAGGGCGCCCGTGCGGGGGTCCTCGGCCCGCTTCAGTTTTCCTTTGGGGTGGGACCAGTCGTCCCACTTCGGCCGGTGGACGAGCGCGAGCTCGATCCCCTCGCCGTGGGGCGCGCGGCGCCACAGCACGCAGCCCGCCGCAAGGATCACCGCCGCGTCGGTCATGGCGTGGTGACCGCCGCGGTGGCGTGCCGCCATTCCTGCTGGAAGGCGAACCTGGCCGCCTCGACCTCGTGCCGCTGGTCGGCATGGAGGACACCGAGGGCGTACGCGGTGGCAGGCGCGATACGCGGGGTACGGGCGGCTGTCGCGGCGGCCTCGGACGCCTCGGCCGCGTTGCGGTGATGGTCGAGGGCGAGTGCCGCACGCAGCAGGACCGGCTCGGCGTGCGGGCGCAGTACCTCCTGGGCGTAGCGGTGCAGCCGCAGCAGGCGGCGCACCTCGTGCCAGGGGGCGTCCTGCTGCTCGCCGGCGGTGGCGGCCGCGAGACCGCTGATCAGGGCGTCCGCGTTGTACGGGTGGGCCGCGCGGCCGAGCGGCAGCCGGGCGGCGGCCTCCAGGAGTCGCCGTTCGGCGGCCTCCGCGAGCACCCCCAGGGTCTCGTCGGCGGGGCCCGTCGCGGTGGGGGCCAGCGGCAGGTCGGAGGCGAGTAAGGCGACGGCGTCCGCGACGGCGTGGAACCGTGACGAGCCGAGTGCCTGCAGTGCGGCGGAGTGCGCCCGGGTCCGGGCGAGCGTGAGCTGCCGTTCCAGCAGGGCCCCGGCCCGTGCGGCCCCGACGGCGAGCGTCCCGGCCGCGCCACGCGCGGGCCCGGCCCCGACGCGTGCCGCGCCCTTGTCAGCGGTCAGGGCCTGCGCGGCGCCGGTGGGGTTCACCGGGGCGTCGGCAATGGCGGCTCGGGCGCCCGCGGCAGGTGTCTCGGCGTCGCCGTGGTGCACATGGCCGTGTGCGTCGTCGCGCGAGCTCGCGTCGGGTGGCGCGGCACCGTTCCCGGCCGGGTCCCCCAGGGTGTCGGCTCCGCCGTCGGGGGCGGCATCCATGGCGTACGGGCCCCCCGGCGGGAGCAGCCCGTACAGCGGGGACAACTCCGCCCGCGCCGGCGGCAGCGGCGCGGCGCCCGACAGGCGGGACAGGGCGTCCAGCAGGCGGGCGAGGCGGGAGGTGCAGGCGTGTTCCAGGGCCAGGGTTGCCGACAGCCACCCCAGCTCGGCGCGCAGTCCGTCCGCCCACGCGGGGTCGAGGAGCGGACGGAACGTGTGCAGTGTCCCGCTGATGCGGCGAGCCGCCGCCCGCAGTGCGCTCGCCGCCTCCGCCACGCCCGCCGTGTCCGCACCGCTTTCGCCGTGCAGTCGCAGGCTGCGCAGGAAGTCGCCCGCCTGCGTGTGGAGATGGCGGGCCACCACCTCGCCCGCCGTGGCGGTGTCGCGGGAAAGTTCAGGGCTGTGCACGCCGGCGCCTCCGGGCGTCTATGAGCATCTCCTGTACGTTCCGCAGCGGCTGGCCGTCGGAGTCCGTGGCGTGCCGGGTCCAGGCGCCGTCCGGGCCGAGGTGCCAGGACGACGTGGTGTCGGACATGCCGTTCTCCAGCAGTCGGCTGAGGGCCGCGCGGTGGGCCGGGTCGGTGACCCTGACCAGTGCCTCGATGCGGCGATCGAGGTTGCGGTGCATCATGTCGGCGCTGCCGAACCACACCTCCGGTTCGCCGCCGTTGCCGAAGGCGAAGACACGGGAGTGTTCGAGGAAGCGGCCGAGTATCGAGCGCACCCGGATGTTCTCCGAGAGTCCGGCGACGCCGGGGCGGATCGCGCAGATGCCGCGGACCCAGATGTCGACCGGCACGCCTGCCATCGCCGCCCGGTAGCAGGCGTCGATGATCGCCTCGTCCACCATCGAGTTGACCTTGATGCGGACGTACGCGGGACGTCCGGCGCGGTAGTGGGTGACCTCCTTGTTGATGCGCAGGATCAGCCCGTCGCGCAGCGACTTGGGGGCGACCAGCAGCCGGCGGTAGGTCTCGCGCCGTGAGTAGCCGGAGAGCCGGTTGAACAGGTCGGAGAGGTCCGCGCCGACCTGCGGGTCCGCGGTCAGCAGCCCGAGGTCCTCGTAGAGCCGGGCGGTCTTGGGGTGGTAGTTGCCGGTGCCGACGTGCGAGTAGCGCCGCAGGGTCTCGCCCTCCTGGCGGACCACGAGCGACAGCTTGCAGTGCGTCTTGAGCCCGACGAGCCCGTACACCACGTGGCAGCCGGATTCCTCCAGCTTGCGCGCCCACTTGATGTTGGCCTGCTCGTCGAAGCGGGCCTTGATCTCGACGAGCACGAGGACCTGCTTGCCGGATTCGGCCGCGTCGATGAGGGCGTCGACGATCGGTGAGTCGCCGGACGTCCGGTACAGCGTCTGCTTGATCGCGAGGACGTCGGGGTCGGCGGCCGCCTGCTCCAGGAAGGCCTGGACGGAGGTGGAGAACGAGTCGTACGGGTGGTGCAGCAGCACGTCCCGTTCGCGCAGCGCCATGAAGATGTCGGGCGCGGACGCGGACTCGACCTCGGCGAGTTCGCGGTGGGTGCCGGCGACGAACTTCGGGTACTTCAGCTCGGGCCGGTCCAGCGCCGAGATCCCGAACAGGCCGGTCAGGTCCAGCGGCCCGGGCAGCGGGTAGACCTCGGCGTCGGAGATCTTCAGCTCGCGGACCAGCAGATCGAGCACGTACGGGTCGATGGACTCCTCGACCTCCAGGCGCACGGGCGGCCCGAAGCGGCGCCGCATGAGTTCCTTCTCCAGGGCCTGGAGCAGGTTCTCGGCGTCGTCCTCCTCGACCTCGAGGTCCTCGTTCCGTGTCACCCGGAACATGTGGTGGGCGAGGACCTCCATGCCGGGGAAGAGCTCTTCGAGGTGTGCCGCGATGACGTCCTCCAGCGGCACGTACCGCTGCGGGGATGCCTCCAGGAAGCGGGAGAGCAGCGGCGGGACCTTGACCCGGGCGAAGTGGCGGTGGCCGCTGACGGGGTTGCGCACGACGACCGCGAGGTTCAGCGAGAGTCCCGAGATGTACGGGAAGGGGTGCGCGGGGTCGACGGCCAGGGGCGTGAGGACCGGGAAGATCTGCTGCCGGAAGAGCGTGAAGAGGCGGGCCTGCTCCTTCTCCGTGAGCTCGGGCCAGCGGATGAGGTGAATGCCCTCGTCGGCCAGCGCTGGCGCGATGTCCTGCTGGTAGCAGGCGGCGTGCCGGGCCATGAGCTCGCGGGAGCGCGTCCAGATCAGGTCGAGCACCTCGCGGGGCTGCAGGCCCGAGGCCGAGCGGGTGGCGACGCCGGTCGCGATGCGCCGCTTGAGGCCTGCCACCCGGACCATGAAGAACTCGTCCAGGTTGGACGCGAAGATCGCGAGGAAGTTGGCCCGCTCCAGCAGGGGTGTGGCGGGGTCCTCGGCGAGCTCGAGGACTCGCTCGTTGAAGGCGAGCCAGCTGCGTTCGCGGTCGAGGAACCGTCCCTGGGGCAGTTCGGTGCCGGCCGCGTGATCCTGTTCCTCTTCGTACGCGTCGAGATCCGCGTCGATGTCGGGTTCGAGATCGGAGGCGGTGGCGGCTACGGTGTGCGGTCGGTGCGCGGCTATCGACGCAACGGACGGCTGGGGGTGCTGGACCGGTACCTCGGCGGGCTGCTGGCTCATGGACCCATTCTTCCGCGCGGAGAGGGTCACCGGCGCGTCGGAGAGGGCCGGGGCGAGGGCTTTTCTCCCGTTCGGGGAGTCGGGCACAGCGGGATGCATTGAGTGAGGGTCGCAAGGGTGCCTGAATGCCCGGTAACGACAACATGACGTGCGGGAAATCGGGGCGGGGCCCTGGGGGGTGCCCGGGCCCCGCGGAGCGGGCCTACCGCCGCGCTCAGGTCTCCGTGCGGTACATCAGGTCCACCTCGTGCGTGACGAAGCCCAGCTGTTCGTAGACCCGCAGGGCCGCGGGATTGTCCGCGTCGACGTAGAGCATCGCCGTCGGCAGTCCCTCCGCGGCGAGATGCCGCAGACCGGTGGCCGTGAGAGCCCTGCCGAGACCGCCGCCCTGCGCGTCGGGGCGGATGCCGACCACGTAGACCTCGCCGAGCTGCTCCTCCGCGTGCACCTTCGTCCAGTGGAAACCGACGATCTCCCCGCCCCGCTCGGCCAGGAAGAAGCCCTTCGGGTCGAACCACGGCTCGGCCTTGCGGTCGTCCAGATCCCGCTGGGTCAGTGATCCCTGCTCGGGGTGGTGCGCGAAGGCGGCGGCGTTCACCGCGAGCCACGCGGCGTCGTCCTGGTCCGGCACGAAGGTCCGTACGGTCACACCGGCCGGGTACACCGCCTCGGGTGTGGTCTGCGGGCTCAACGGGCGCCGCAGCTGGCGCAGTTCGCGGAAGAGGGTGAGCCCGAGAACCTGGGCCAGGTGCCTGGCGGCCGACTTGCCGCCGTGCGCCCACACCCGCAGCCGCTTGCCCGACGCGTCGAGCAGCGTGCTGCCCAGCGCCCTGCCGTGCCCGCGCCCGCGGTGGCTCGGATGGACGACCAGCTCGGCGGCGGGTGCCTCTACCGGGTCGGTGTCCTCCAGCTGTGCGTAACCGATGAGCTGCTCCTCGACGGTGAGCAGGAAGTGCTGTACGCCTTCCCGTCGCCCGCCGCGCAGCTGCAGGCGCCCCTGCTCGGAGACGGCGGTCATCCCGTCGGCCCGGGTGGCGTCGGCGAGCAGTTCGAGGACGGCCTCGGCTTGCTCGTGCGTGAGCTCCTCCAGGGACTGGATCTGCCGGCCGGGCTCCGGAATCACTGCATCGATCGTCATGTCACGAGGGTACGGCGGGGGGTGCCCGCGGTCACCGGATGCCGGGCCAGGCGTCCGGTGGCGGTGTCGGCCGCGTGTCGGTCGCGTCGCGGAAGTCCGCCGCGTCGCGGTGATTGTCCGCCGCACGGGCGATCCGCCCGCATCGTCCCGTTCACGAACGATGGCAACCATGTCGTAACCCACATCCCCCTGTCGCGCTACGCGCGTTGACTCTAGGCTGCCGCTCCGGGGCAGTCCGGGGACAGCCCCACCCTCACACCACGCTGGAACTGACAAGGGGACAGATGTCAGCGACACCTCCCAACCACCGCGCGACCAAGCGGAGCAGGCGGGTACTCGCCGCCGCTGCCGGGCTGGCCACGGTCGGCGCACTCTTCGCCGCCATGCCGGCCGGCGCCACCTCCGGTGACCGCCACGGTCACCACTCGCCGCGCACCGTCGATGTGCAACTGCTCTCCTTCAACGACCTGCACGGCAACCTGGAGCCGCCGGCCGGCTCGGCGGGCCGGGTCACGCACCGGAACGAGGACGGCACCACCCGGACCATCGACGCGGGCGGCGCCGAGTACCTCGCCACGCATCTGCGGGAGGCCCGCAAGGGCAACAAGTACTCGGTCACGGCTGCCGCCGGTGACATGGTCGGTGCCTCGCCGCTGCTCTCCGGTCTCTTCCACGACGAGCCGACGATCGAGGCGCTCAACGAGCTGAAGCTCGACGTCACGTCCGTCGGCAACCACGAGTTCGACGAGGGTGCCAAGGAGCTCCGCCGCATCCAGAACGGCGGCTGCCACCCCACCGAGGGCTGCTACGAGAAGACGTCCAAGGGCAAGACCAAGCGGTTCAAGGGCGCGGACTTCCCGTTCCTCACCTCCAACGTGACCGACGAGAAGAGCGGCAAGCCGCTGCTCGACCCGTACTTCGTCTGGCAGAAGAACGGGGTGAAGATCGGCTTCATCGGCGTCACGCTCGAAGGCACGCCGAACATCGTCTCCGCCGAGGGCATCAAGGGCCTGAAGTTCGCCGACGAGGTCGAGTCGATCAACAAGTACGCCAAGGTGCTGGAGCGCAAGGGCGTCAAGTCGATCGTTGCCCTGATCCACGAGGGCGGGGCGCCGGCTTCGCCCGCGTACAACTACGGCTGCGACAGCCCCGGTCCCGGCGACGGCATCTCGGGCCCGATCGTGGACATCGCCAAGAACGTCAGCCCGCAGGTCGACGCGCTGGTCACGGGTCACACGCACCAGGCGTACGCGTGCACGATCGCGGACCCGTCCGGCAAGCCGCGCACGGTCACCTCGGCCGCCTCCTTCGGCAAGCTCTACACCGACACGACGCTCACGTACGACCGCCGCACCAAGGACATCGTGCGTACGTCCGTCGCCTCCGCCAACCACGTCGTCACCCGTGACGTGGCCAAGGCCGGGGACATGACGCAGCTGATCCAGCGCTGGAACACGCTGGCCGCGCCGATCGCGAGCCGCCCCGTCGGCTTCATCTCCGCGGACATCGAGAACCCGGTCGACGCGCCGGAGAAGCCGCTCGGCAATCTGATCGCCGACGCGCAGCTCGAGGGCATGGCCCCGGCGGACAAGGGCGGCGCGCAGCTCGCCTTCATGAACCCGGGCGGCATCCGCGCCGGTCTGGTCCACAAGGCGGGCGGCAGTGAGGGCGACGGCGTCGTGACGTACGGCGAGGCTTTCACCGTGCAGCCGTTCACCAACATGATGACGGCCGTCGACCTGACCGGTGCGCAGCTGATCACCACGCTGCAGCAGCAGGTCAGTGGCGCGAACCAGGCCGCCCCGAAGATCCTTCAGGTGTCGAAGGGCTTCACCTACACCCTGGACATGACGAAGACCGGGGTGGACCGGATCGTCGTGGACTCGGTGAAGCTGAACGGTGAGGCGATCGACCCGGCGAAGACCTACCGGGTGGCGATGAACGAGTTCCTGGCGGGCGGCGGCGACGGTTTCGCCGTTCTGAAGGAGCACAAGAACAAGCTGGTGGGCGGCTCCGACCTGGATGCCCTCAACGCCTACTTCGCCGCGCACTCGACCGCGTCCGCGCCGATCGCGCCGCCGGCGACGGACCGGATCACGGTCGTGAAGTAGCCGGTATCGCGACAACGGTGGGGCGGCGGGCCGTAAGGGCCCGCCGCCCCACCGTCTTTCCGTCTCCGGCCTCCCCTCCCGGAGGGCGATTTTCGGCCGGTCCAGACCACTGGACGTGCGGACGCGTCGGACCTCTGGCGATCTTTGACGTGGCCCCGTCATACTCCGCGCCATGGACCGACGAAGATTCCTCACGGGCGCCGCGGTACTGTCCGCCACCGCCCTCATCGGCACCCCCCACGCCGCTGCCGCACCCCGCCGCACCCTGTCCGCGCAGGACTGGATGTCCGGGTTCGGCGACTCGACTCCCCTGCAGCGACTGACGATTCCCGGCACCCACGATTCGGGTGCCCGGTTCGGCGGGCTCTGGAGCGAGTGCCAGAACACCACCATCGCGCAGCAGTTGAACAGCGGCATCCGCTTCCTCGACGTCCGGTGCCGGGTCACCGGAGGCTCGTTCGCCATCCATCACGGGCCGTCGTACCAGAACATGATGTTCGGCGACGTCCTCATCGCCTGCCGCGACTTCCTTGCCTCCCGGCCCTCCGAGACCGTCCTCATGCGGGTCAAGCAGGAGTACTCCTCGGAGAGCGACGCCACCTTCCGGGCCGTCTTCGACGACTACCTCGACAACCGCGGCTGGCGCCCGCTGTTCCGTATCGGCGACGGCATCCCGGCGCTGGGCGAGGCGCGCGGCCGGGTCGTGCTGCTCGGTGACAACGGTGGGCTGCCCGGCGTCCGCTACGGCGATGGTGCGCACTTCGACATCCAGGACGACTGGAACGCGCTGCCGAACGCCAAGTACCCCAAGATCGAGGCGCACTTCCGCAAGGCGGTGCAGCAGCCCGGGAAGCTGTTCATCAACTACGTCAGCACGTCGGCGAGTCTGCCGCCGCGCTGGAACTCCGACAACCTCAACCCGCGCGTGCACTCCTTCCTCGACGGCTCCGAGGCGAGCGGCTGGCGCGGGCTGGGGATCGTCCCGCTGGACTATCCCGGCACCCGTGCCGGACTGGTCGATTCACTCATCCGCCACAACGGCTGACGGCCCTACAGGTCCTTGCAGAAGGCGCGTGCCCGGGTCATGTACTTCTTCACCGTGGCGTCGAACTCGAAGACCTGGTTCTGACGGGTCGACGCCCGGTCGAGGGCGTCCCCGAGCGGCTCGTAACGCGAGTCGCCCGCGGCCGCGGCGGCGGACAGGGTCACCGCACCGGACCAGCGGTTGAGGGCGACCAGTCCCTCGTCGCCCTCGGCCGCGTACTTCGACTCGTCGAAGCGGTCGAGGGCGCCGCAGGCCGCCGCCGCGTCGGCGGCCGGGCCGGAAGCGGCGGCCGGATCGGGAGTCGGGCCGGCGGCCGTGCCGGACCCGGCCGCCGTCGTGCCGTCGTCGCCCGGGGCGAGCACCCAGGCCGCGCCCACGCCCCCGCCGCCCAGCAGCAGACCGACGACCAGGGCGACGGCCAAGGGGCCGTTGCGGCGGGGCGGCCGGGGTGCGGGACCGGGAGGCGCCGGCGGGACGGGGGGCACGTACGGCTGCTGTGAGTGCATTGCGCCGACGCTAGCCGGGCATTCCCGCGATGCCGGGACCGGGGTTGTTCCGCCCCGGGAGCGTCAGCACCGGGCCGTCGAAGCGCGCCCGCATCCTGCGGTCGTGCGTGACGGTCACGAGCGTTCCCGCATAGCCCGCGAGTGCCGCCTCCAGCTCTTCCACCAGGCCGGGGGAGAGATGGTTGGTGGGCTCGTCGAGCAGCAGCAGATCGACGGGTCCGGCGAGCAGCAGGGCGAGTTCGAGCCTGCGCCGCTGACCGGTGGAGAGCGTCCGCACCGGCCGGGTCAGATCCCCCGCGTGGAACAGCCCTGTCTCCGACAGCCCGTCCGCCCGCTCCTCGCCGTACACCTGGACCACCGTGCGGCCGTCGGGCACCGGCTCGGCCGTCTGACGCAGGAAGCCGACCCGGGCCGGGCGGACGACCGTGCCCGCGGCGGGTGCCAGCTCGCCCGCCAGCACCTGGAGCAGCGTCGACTTCCCGGCGCCGTTCGGCCCGGTGACCAGCAGCCTGCCGCCTGGTGCGATCTCCAGTGCGTCCAGGGCGAGTCGTCCGGGCACCCGTACGTCCGACAGCCTCACCGGGTCGCTCGACCCGCCCTCGACGCGCGCGGCGAACCGCAGCGGCTGCGGGGGCGGTGGCACCGGGTTCTCGGTGAGCCGGTGCAGTCGCATCCGGGCGTTGCGGATACGGCTCATCGCGCCGTGCGCCCGGGAGCGGGCCCGGAATGCGCCCGCCCCGCTGAACGCCGCAGGGGCTTTGCGGGGGATCGCCGACAGCAGGCCGATGTTGGCGTCGGCCAGCCGTGACTGGCGGTCGACGTCCGCGCGCCATTCCTCATGTGCCCTTGCCCAGCGCGCGCGGGCCGCGGCCCTGGCCGTGAGGAAGCCCGCGTACCCGTTGCCGTAGCGGTGGACGGTCCGTAGATCGTGGTCCACCTCGAGGACGGTGGGGGTGACGCGGTCGAGGAAGGCGCGGTCGTGCGTGACGGCGACGACCGTGCCGCGATGGGCGCGCAGATGCTCTTCGAGCCAGCCGACGGCCTCGTCGTCGAGGTCGTTGGTCGGCTCGTCGAGCAGGAGCAGTTCCGGCGCGGCGGCGAGGGTCGCGGCGAGGGCGAGACGGGCGCGACGGCCGCCGGACAGGGTGCCGAGCCTGCGGTCGGGGTCGAGCGGTGACCGGTCGCCGAGCCGGTGCAGAGCGACGGCGACGCGGCGGTCGGCGTCCCGTACGCCGCGCGCCTCGAATTCGGCGAGCAGCCTCCCGTACTCCGCGGCGCCGACCTCGCCCGAGCGGTGCAGACCGGCTTCCGCGTCGCGTACACGGCGCTCCAGCGCGCGCAGCGGTGCCAGTGCGAGGTCGATCGCGTCGCCGACGCGGGCCGATCCGGGCAGGTCGAGAGTCTGGGCGAGATGGCCCACGCCGCCGGGCGCGACGACGGTGACCGCGCCGTTGTCCGGCTGCTCCGCTCCGGCGAGCAGTCGGAGCAGCGTGGACTTGCCCGAGCCGTTGTCCCCGACCACGCCGGCCTTCTCGCCGGGGCGGAGGGTGAACGAGACCCGGTCGAGGACGACGTGGTTGTCGTAGCGCTTGGTGACGTCGGTGAGGGTGAGCTGGGAGACGGCGGGGGCGGTGGTGACTGGGAACAAGGGCGGCTTCTTCCGTGGACGACAAGACGTCGAGACGAGTCGTTCCGTCTCGTTGGTCGACTGTAAGGCAGCCCCGGGAATCCGGCAAGACGTTTCGTCTCGCGAGGTACCCGGGGCTGTGTCCCTCAGATCACCGTCGGCGGCGGCGTCGCCGCGCCGGGCAGCCGGATCACCGCACGCGTGCCGCCGCCCTCCGCAGGCGCGAGCGCCACGTCACCGCCCGCCTGCTGGACCGTACGGGCCACGATCGACAGACCGAGTCCCGAACCGGGCAGCGAACGCGCCGACGGCGAACGCCAGAACCGCTCGAACACATGCGGAAGTTCCTCGGCCGGAATGCCCGGACCGTGATCGCGCACGGTCAGCTCGCCGCCGCGCAGCCCGACCTCCACGACCCCGTCGGGCGGCGAGAACTTCACCGCGTTGTCCAGCACATTGACGAGCGCCCGCTCCAGCGCCGCCTGTTCACCCCGGACGTACCAGGGCTCGACATCGGCGGCGAACGTCAGCTCGGGACCGCGCAGCCGTGCCCGCTCCAGAGCACCCTCGACGATCTCGTGCAGTGCCACGACCTGCACCTGGCGGCCGTGCGCACCGCTGTCCGGCCGCGACAGCTCCTGCAGGTCGCCGATCAGCGACGCCAGTTCCGTCATCTGTGCCTTCACGGAGGCCAGCAGCGCCCTGCGGTCGTCCGGCGGGATCGCCCGCCCCGTCTCCTCGCTGCGGGCCAGCAGCTCGATGTTCGTCCGCAGCGACGTCAACGGCGTCCGCAGCTCATGGCCGGCGTCGGCGATCAGCTGCTGCTGGAGATCGCGGGAGGACGCGAGCGCGGCGGTCATCGCGTTGAACGACCGTGACAGACGGGCGATCTCGTCGTCGCCCTCTACCGGGATGCGCACGCTGAGATCCTCGGTACGGGCCACATGCTCGACGGCACCGATGAGCCGGTTCACCGGCATGAGCCCGGTCCGCGCGACCCACAGGCCCGCGACACCGGCGCCGACGACGCCGATGCCGGAGACGATGAGGAGGAGCAGGGCGAGATCGTTCAGGGTGCGCTCCGTGTCCCGCAGCGGGAAGCCGATCATCAGCGCGGTGTCCTCGACGATCGCGCCGCCCGGCCCGTCCACGGCGACGGCGGTGGTCAGCACCCGGACCGAACGGCCCTCGGTGTCCGTGCCGTTGCGATAGCTCTCGACGCGCGGATCGGACTGCCGGGCAACGTCCTGGTCGCTGCTCTCGACCCGGACGGCGCCGGCGGAGTCGGCCGCGAAGACGCAGGGCTGCTCGTCGGAGGCCCTCACGAGCTGGAAGTAGTAGTCCTTCGGCCGCCCGAAGTCGGACTGGGGCGTGGCGGAGTCCGGGCAGCTGCGCAGGGTGGCGGCAACACTGATGGCCTGCAGGCCGAGACCCTGCCGCGTGGTGCGCAGCTTGGCGTCCACCTCGTCGTAGAGCTTGCCGCGCACCACGAACCAGCACGCCGTGGAGACGGCCGCGACCGCGATCGCCACCGCTGCCGCCACCAGCAGCGCGAGCCGTGAGCGCAGAGGCAGCGCACGGAACCGTGCGATCACTCCGGACCGCCCGACCGCAGGGCATAGCCGACGCCGCGCACGGTGTGCACCAGGCGCGGCTCACCGGCCGCCTCCGTCTTGCGTCGCAGATACATCACGTACACGTCCAGCGAGTTGGAGCTGGGTTCGAAGTCGAAACCCCAGACGGATTTGAGGATCTGCTCACGGGTCAGCACCTGGCGCGGATGCGCCAGGAACAGCTCCAGCAGCGTGAACTCGGTACGCGTCAGCTCGACACGGCGGCCGCCGCGGGTGACCTCGCGGGTCGCCAGGTCCATGCGCAGATCGCCGAAGGACAGTACGTCCTCGTCGTCGGCGGCCTTCGTGGCCGCCGCGTACGAGCTGCGTCGCAGCAGCGCCCGGATGCGGGCGAACAACTCGTCGAGCTCGAACGGCTTGACCAGGTAGTCGTCCGCGCCGGCGTCCAGGCCGGTGACCCGGTCGCCGACCGTGTCCCGCGCCGTCAGCATCAGGATCGGCACGCGGGACCCGGCGGCCCGCAGCCGGCGAGCCGCGGTCAGGCCGTCCATCCGGGGCATCTGGACGTCGAGAACGATCAGATCGGGCGCATACGCCTCCGCCCGCGCGAGAGCGTCGACGCCGTCGACGGCGACCTCGGTGCCGTATCCCTCGAAGACGAGGGAGCGCTGCAGCGCCTCACGCACGGCGGGTTCGTCGTCGACGATGAGGATGCGCTCGCCTTCAGTCATGGGCCAAGCCTCGCACGCGTCCGGTCGCCCCCTCAGTTGCTGTCGCCGGAGCGCAGGCTGTCCAGGTCGGCCTTGACCGTGTCGACGGGGATCGCGAAGCCGAGTCCGACGCTGCCGGCGGTCGAGCCGCTCGCGGAACTGGGCGAATACATGGCCGAGTTGATGCCGATGATCTCGCCGTTCATGTTGATCAGCGCGCCGCCCGAGTTGCCGGGGTTGAGGGAGGCGTCGGTCTGGATGGCCTTGTAGGTGGTCTTGGAGTCGCCGGTGTCCCCGTTGAACTGCTGCCCGCCGAACTCGAAGGGCCAGTTCTGCCGCGGGTCCTGCTGCTGTTCCCGGTCCTCGTCCTTGGCGACCGTGACGTCCCGGTCGAGCGCGGAGACGATGCCACTGGTGACGGTGCCGGTCAGACCCTCGGGGGAGCCGATCGCGACGACCTCGTCACCGACCTTGACGCTGTCGGAGTCGCCGAGCGTGGCGGCCTTCAGCCCGGAGGCACCCTGGAGCTTGATGAGGGCGAGGTCCTTGTCGGGGTCGGTGCCGACGACGTCCGCGGTGTACGTCTTGCCGTCGCTGAGCTGCACCTTGACGGTTTCGGCGCCGGAGACCACGTGGTTGTTGGTGACGATCTCGCCGTCGGAGGTGATGATCACGCCCGAACCGGTGGACTGGCCGGCGGTGGAGGCGGCGCTGATCTCGACGATGCTGGGGGAGACGGCCTGGGCCACGCCGGCGACCGTGCCCTTGCTGCTCTGCGCGACGGTGGTGCCGGGGACTCCGCTGCTGCCGGTGCCGTCGCTGTCACCGACAAACTTCCCGACGAGGACGGAAGCGCCGCCGCCGATGGCCGCGGCCACGATGGCGACGGCGGCGATGAGGGCGACGGGCCGCTTGGCCCGCGCCCGGTGCGCGGGCCCGCCCGCGCTCTGCACCGCACCACCGGGCGGCTGGTACCCCGCTCCGCCGTCACCGGGCCACACGGTGACGGTGGGCCGCACGGGCTCGTACGGCGGGGGCGGGGGGAGGTAGGCGGGTGCCTGCTGGTGGGGGGCGTCGTCGCCGCTTCGGCGGTAGTGGTCGGTCATGGCACGACTGTCGGGGGTGGAGATGAGAGGAGTCTGAGGTGGTGCTGAGAAGCCCGACAGAAGACTGTATGCCCGATATAAGGGCGCGACGGCGGGCGGGCGTCGGCGGCGAGCGGTTCCGCTCCCCGCCCTTTACCGAAACCGGGCTCCTCCCGGACCCCGTACCGCGCTCCGCGCGGTGTCCTCGAACCCCCTCGCCCTGTGGGCGTGGGGGACCCCAGACGGGCGAAATTGCCTGCAACTCGAGCCCCGCCGGCGATTGAGGCGCGGGGGTACGGGGGCAGAGCCCCCGAAACACCGCGCGGAGCGCGGTACGGGTCCGGGCCCTGCCCCGGTTTCGGGAAGGGGCGGGTAGGGGAAACGCCCGTGCAGCGGACCCCCACCCCCAGCGTGCGGCTACGCGCAGCCGCACGAGCGGCGGATCACCAGACCCGACGGGAACTGGCGCACCCGTTCCCGCCGTGAACCCGCCACCCGAAGGCCGTCGTCCAGGACCAGGTCCACCGCCGCGCGGGCCATCGCCGGACGGTCCGAGGAGATCGTGGTCAGCGGCGGATCCGTCAGCGCCGCTTCCTTCACGTCGTCGAAACCGGCAACCGCCAGCTCGCCCGGTACGTCTATCCGCAGCTCCCGCGCCGCCCGCAGCACACCGAAGGCCTGGTCGTCGGTCGAGCAGAAGATCGCCGGCGGGCGGTCCGGGCCGGCCAGCAGCTTCAGCGCGACCTGGTACGCGTCGTACCTGTTGTACGGCGCCTGGAAGAGCCGTCCCTCCACCGAGCGCCCCGACTCGAGCATCGCCCGGCGCCAGCCCTCGACGTGGTCGGCCACGGGGTCGCCGACCGCGGGGGTGTTCTCGACGCCGCCGAGACACGCGACGTACTCGTGGCCGTGCTCCAGCAGATGCCGGGTCGCCAGCTGCGCGCCGCCGATGTCGTCCGTCACGACCGCGACGTCGTCGATCGCCTCGGGGCGCTCGTGCAGCAGCACGACCCGCGCGTCCCACGCCTCGATCTCGGCCGCGGCCCGCTCGCTCGGACCCTGGCTGACCAGGATCAGGCCCGAGACCCGCATGCCGAGGAAGGCCCGCAGATAGTGGACCTCGCGCTCGTCGCGGTAGTCGGAGTTGCCGACGAGCACCATTTTTCCGCGCTCGGCGGCGGCCTGTTCGACCGCGTGCGCCATTTCGGCGAAGAACGGCTGCCGGGCGTCCGGCACGATCATTCCTATGAGGTCGGTGCGCCGCGAGGCCATCGCCTGCGCGACCCTGTCCGGCCGGTAGCCCAGCTCCTTGATCGCTGCGAGAACCCGCTCGCGCGTGGCCGGGGCAACCGGCCGGGGTCCGTTGTTGATGACGTAGCTGACGACGGCGGTCGAAGTACCCGCCAGTCGCGCTACGTCGTCCCGCGTCACCTTGGCCACGGCGCGAAGTCTACGCGGGGTGACCTACCTCTGGGCAGGGCGTACGCCCGCTTCCTCGGTCTCGGGATCTTCGGCCGTACGGGCTACGGTCGCCGCGGCCTTCGCCTTGGCTTCCTCGGCCGCACGTTCGACCTTCTCGGGGGTGACGAATCGGTAGCCCACGTTCCGGACGGTGCCGATGAGGGATTCGTGCTCCGGGCCGAGCTTCGCGCGCAGCCGCCGCACGTGGACGTCGACCGTACGGGTGCCGCCGAAGTAGTCGTAACCCCAGACCTCCTGGAGCAGCTGTGCCCGGGTGAAGACCCGGCCGGGGTGCTGCGCGAGGTACTTGAGCAGCTCGAACTCCTTGAAGGTCAGGTCCAGGACCCGGCCCTTCAGCTTCGCGCTGTACGTCGCCTCGTCCACCGACAGATCGCCGTTGCGGATCTCCATCGGGGAGTCGTCGGAGGTGATCTGCTGGCGGCCCATAGCGAGCCGCAGCCGTGCTTCCACCTCGGCCGGGCCTGCCGTGTCGAGCAGGACGTCGTCGATGCCCCAGTCCGCGGTGACCGCCGCGAGACCGCCCTCCGTCACCACCAGGACCAGCGGACAGCCGGGGCCGGTGGAACGCAGCAGCTGGCACAGCGACCGCACCTGCGGCAGGTCGCGACGGCCGTCGACCAGGATCACGTCGGCGCCCGGGGTGTCGACGAGGGCGGGGCCCTCGGCGGGAGCCACTCGTACGTTGTGGAGCAGTAGGCCGAGGGCGGGGAGCACCTCCGTCGACGGCTGGAGGGCATTGGTCAGGAGCAGAAGTGAGCTCATCGCGTCCCACCTGTCCTGGTCGTCCTGCTGTCGTCGTGCTCGGTTCGCTCGTCGGTTCGCTCGTCCATGACGTCGGTTCCTCCTCGGTCCCTGCGAGGACGTGCACTGCTTCGTACAGGGCTCTCGCGCGCCTGAGAGCCTTTGTGAGGCATTGTTCACCAGCCCGTAACAACGGCCGGAAAACACAAAAGGACCCGGGGGCTGCATTGCCCGGATCCTCTGCCCAGCAGAATAGCCCACATGAGTTCCGCCGGAGAGGGCCGATTTCACACTGTGGACGTGTCCTCGATCTCTTCCCGCCCCCGACGTGCAACATTGCGTGCCCTCGACGGGGTCGCGATCGAGGCGTTCCACGAGCCGTGCAGGGCGGGCTCCGCGGAGACGGTGATCGTTGTGGCGCACGGGTTCACGGGCTCCGCGGACCGGCCCGCCGTGCGCCGTGCGGCGGGAGTCTTCGCAGCCCAGGCCGGAGTGGTGACCTTCTCTTTCCGCGGGCACGGCCGTTCCGGCGGGGGATCCACCGTCGGAGACCGCGAGGTTCTCGATCTGGCCGCCGCGGTCGAATGGGCGCGTTCTCTCGGATACGCCCGTGTGGTGACGGTCGGATTCTCGATGGGCGGCTCGGTCGTGCTGCGTCACGCGGCGATGTATACGGGGGCCGGCGCGGAGAAGCACGGGGGGCGTGCACAGGCGCGCACCGATGCGGTGGCCGCGGTGAGTGCGCCCGCCCGCTGGTACTACCGGGGTACGGCCCCGATGCGCCGACTGCACTGGGTGGTCACGCGGCCGGTGGGCCGGCTGGTGGGCCGCTACGGCTTCCGGACCCGTATCCATCCACAGGAGTGGGATCCGGTCCCGCTGTCCCCGGTGGAGTCCGTCCCGCTGATCGCGCCGACCCCGCTGCTGATCGTCCACGGCGACAGCGACCCGTACTTCCCGCTCGATCACCCGCGGATGCTGGCCGCGGCGGCGGAGAGCAGTTCGGCCGAACTCTGGCTGGAACCCGGCATGGGCCACGCGGAGAACGCCGCCGACGAGGCGCTGCTCACCCGGCTGGCGGACTGGCTCGTCCGCCGATGACCCATCATGGAGGGCGGCGCGACACGAACGAGAGGAGTGCCGCTATGGCAGCGGGGACCATCCGCTACTGGGCCGCGGCAAAGGCGGCGGCCGGGATCGCGGAGGAGCCGTACGCCGCAGGGACGCTGGCGGAAGCGCTCGACGCGGTGCGCGAACGGCACCCGGGCGAGCTGACCCGGGTACTCCGACGGTGTTCGTTCCTCGTCGACGGTGACCCCGTCGGGACCCGGAGCCATGAGACCGTACGCCTTGCCGAGGGCGGCACGGTCGAGGTGCTCCCGCCGTTCGCAGGAGGGTGAACCGCACAGCATGAGCAGCGATCAGCAGGATCCGTACGGCTACGGGGCCTACGAGCCGTACGGCCGCCAGGCGCCGTACCCGCCGCAGCAGGAGCCCTTCCGGGCCCAGGACCCCGCGCAGGACCAGTACCGGCAGCAGGGGTACGAGGACCCGGGTGCGACGCAGACCTGGCAGGGCGAGACGTGGGACACCCAGTACCAGCCGATCGTGCGCCCGGCGGAGCAGTCCGCTGCCGAGGGCACCTCGTATCTGCCGGTGCAGCCCGTGACCGCGTCCCCGCTGCCGCCCGAGGTGCACGCCGCGCCCGCCCCCGAGCAGCCCGTGAATCCCGCCCCCGAGGGCTACAGCACGCCCACGACCGGTGGCAACGCACGGATCACCGATGCTCAGCGGGCCCGCGCCGAGGGGCGTTCGCCGATCATCCCGCCGGGCATGCAGCCCGCGGGGCTGACCGCGGTGCTCGGTCTGCTGCTCGCCGGCGGTGCGGCGATCGGCACCTATGCGCTGCTGGTCCCGCTGGTGCTGCTGCAGGCGGTGACGGCGGCGGGCTGGTTCCGGCTCAACGGCATGTGGCCCGCGCGGCAGGGCATCGCGCTCGCCTTTGCGGGCGGACTGGCCGCCGATGCCGCGCTGTTGACGGCAGGCCGTGAGAACGCGGCCGCCGCGATCATCGGCACGCTCGGTGTGTGGGTGCTGCTCACGCTGGTGCTCCAGCTGCGCAGTCACGCGGGCGCCGACGAGCGCATGTACGGGCTGATGGCCACGGTCGCCTCGGCCGCGCTCGCGATCCTGGCGACCGGGCATCTCGCCGCAGCCCCCGAGGCGGTGACCGTCGGCGCGGTCGCCGTCGCGGTGACCGTGGTCGCCCGCGCGCTGCCACTGCCCGAAGCCGTGTCCGTCGTGGTGTCGCTGCTGGCCGCGGCCGGGGCGGGCATCGCCGCGGGAGGTCTCACGGACCTGGGCGCCGAGTGCGCGCTGCTCGGGCTCGCGGCCGGGGTGTGCGCCCTGGTCGGGCTTCGGGTGGCGAGCTACGACTACCCCTCGCGCTTCGTCCACATGACGGCGGGCGTCGCTCTCCCGCTGGCCGCGGCCGCCCCGTTGGTCTGGCTGATCGGCCGCGTACTCGTGTAGTCACGCGCCCGAAGGGCTGCTGACATGCTGTCGGAACCAATGGCGCCCCTCGAACGTCGATCATTGAGCAGATGGCGTCGTCCGGCCTGATTCACTCCTGTGGCAGCCGGGGCTACGGAACAGGGTGGGGGACACCGAAAAATGCGTGCGCTGCGAATAGTGCTGATCGTCGCCGTGATCCTGGGCGGCCTCTTCGTCGCCGCCGACCGGCTGACGGTGGGCATGGCCGAATCCGAGACGGCCGACAAGATCAAGAGCAGCCAGGGGCTGTCGGAGACGCCCGAGGTGTCGATCAAGGGCTTCCCGTTCCTCACCCAGGTCATGGGCAAGGAGCTGGACGAGGTCGATGTCAGCCTCGCCGGGATCACCGCCACCGCCGGCGGCCGTGAGGTCAACGTCACCGAGGTGAAGGCCGAGCTGCGCCAGGTGCGGATCGACAGCAGCTTCTCCTCCGCCACCGCCGGCCGCGCCGACGGCTCGGCGAACATCTCCTACGAGGACCTGACCAAGGCCGCTCCCAAGGGCGCCACCGTGAGCTACGCCGGCCGTGAGCGCGCCGCGAGGGGGCAGGTCAAGGTCACCGGTCCGCTCGTCCAGCTGCTGGAGGGCGCGGGCGTTTCCCTGCCGGGCGGGGTGAAGGCGCTGATCGGCGACCAGCAGATCAGCACCTACAGCACTGTCGGTCTGAGCGGCGGCAGCACCGTGCGGCTGAAGGCGGAGGATCTGCCGCAGCTGCCGGTGCCGGGCTTCGACGAGAAGCTCCGCAAGGCGGTCGACTACGACCTGGAGATCGACGGGCTGCCGTCGAGCGTCAAGCTGGACAAGGTCGCGGTGGCGGATTCCGGGGTGCGCTTCTCGGGTACGGGCACGGATGTCGCGTTGACGGGCTGAACCCCGGCCGCATGGTGAGACGGCGGCGTCCGGTGGGCAGATGGGGACGGGTTCGAAGCCTCCGCGCGAGCGGTGGGCGGGGGCTCGTCCCCTTTTTCGTACCGCATAGTGGACGATCGCGTCTCACGATACGACACACCGGTGACATGGCCGTCGAATCGTCCCTACGATCGGACCCATGAAGCAGCGACAGGCGGATCTCACGAAGCGGCGGGCAGTAGACCTGTGCCGCGTCGCCGCCATGCTCTGTCGCCCTGTCTGAGCGGGTTCCCCACCCGTATCCCTCAGGCCCTTCGACCCTCTGTCAGGGCCACCCCGTGCTGATCGACGCGTTTCCCCGCGTACCCGCACATCTCGCGCACCATCCCTCGCGCACCACCGCCGCACACTGCCCCGGAGGAGAAGAAGCATGAGCCGCAGCGACGTCCTGGTAGACGCCGACTGGGTCGAGGCCCACATCGACGACCCGAAGGTTGTCATCGTCGAGGTCGACGAGGACACCTCGGCGTACGACAAGAACCACATCACCAACGCGATCCGCATCGACTGGACCAAGGACCTCCAGGACCCGGTCCGCCGTGACTTCATCGACCAGGAGGGCTTCGAGAAGCTCCTGTCGGCGAAGGGCATCGCGAACGACTCCACCGTCGTCCTCTACGGCGGCAACAACAACTGGTTCGCTTCCTACGCCTTCTGGTACTTCAAGCTCTACGGCCACGGCGACGTCCGCCTGCTCGACGGCGGCCGCAAGAAGTGGGAGCTCGACTCGCGCGACCTGGTTGCCGACGTACCTGCCCGCCCGGCCACCGAGTACAAGGCCAAGGCGCAGGACACCTCCATCCGTGCCTTCCGCGACGACGTCGTCACTGCGATCGGCAGCCAGAACCTGGTCGACGTGCGCTCGCCCGACGAGTTCAGCGGCAAGCTGCTCGCCCCGGCCCACCTCCCGCAGGAGCAGTCGCAGCGTCCCGGCCACGTGCCGAGCGCCCGCAACATCCCGTGGTCGAAGAACGCCAACGACGACGGCACCTTCAAGTCGGACGACGAGCTCAAGGAGCTCTACGCCGACGAGCAGGTCGACCTGGCGAAGGACACCATCGCGTACTGCCGCATCGGTGAGCGCTCCGCGCTGACCTGGTTCGTGCTGCACGAGCTGCTCGGCGTCGAGAACGTCAAGAACTACGACGGCTCCTGGACCGAGTACGGCTCCCTCGTCGGCGTGCCGATCGAACTCGGCGCCAACAAGTAATCCGCTGACCCCGACCCCTGAGGACGAAACATGTGTGGAGCGAAGGCCGGCGGCCCGGACGCCTCGACGATCAAGCCCGGTGAGACCACCATCCAGGGCCAGGTGACCAAGGACGGCGAGCCCGTCGTCGGTTACGTGCGCCTGCTGGACTCGACCGGCGAGTTCACCGCCGAGGTCCCGACCTCGGCGACCGGACAGTTCCGTTTCTACGCGGCCGAGGGCACGTGGACGCTGCGCGCCCTCGTCCCCGGTGCCACGGCGGACCGTACGGTCGTCGCCCAGACGGGCGGCCTCGCCGAGGTCGCGATCGCCGTCTGACGCACGGTACGTGCGGAACTGAAGACCGGCCGAAGGGCCGCACCTCCTGGGGGTTGGACGCTTACCGGGAACGAGGTGCGGCCCTTCGGTCGTGCGGTCCCGCGGTCGTACGCTGAAGGCATGTACGCGCGACGGCGCCGTAACTACTTCCTGATGATGGGCGGATGCCTCGTCCTCTTCGTGTCCGCCTGGGCCGTCGTGCGCCTCTGGTCGGTCCCGGTCGCCGTCGGCATGTGTGTCGTGGCCATGGTCATCCCGCCCGTCGCCGCGATGGTCGCGAACCGGCGGGGACCCGACGACCGCTGGTGGGACGACCCCAGC
Source organism: Streptomyces sp. NPDC043812 (assembly GCF_056436245.1). Taxonomy (NCBI): domain Bacteria; kingdom Bacillati; phylum Actinomycetota; class Actinomycetes; order Kitasatosporales; family Streptomycetaceae; genus Streptomyces; species Streptomyces sp. NPDC043812. The sequence goes on along the minus strand of NZ_JBWKCY010000027.1, from coordinate 56,024 downwards.
GGCGACCCGAAGTCCGACGAGTGGTGGGACGAGCTCGACGGCAAGCGCCGCCCGCGTCAGTAGACGAGGGCCTGCACGTCGTCCTGCACCGTCTCGCTGACGAACACCTGCGCGCCCGCGATGCGGACGCCGTCCAGCACGTCCTTCTCGGTGATGTCCCGGCGCGCCGCGCACTGGGTGCACAGCGTGATCCGCCCGCCCGCCCGGATCGACTCGATGAGATCCGGCAGCGGAGCGGCATGCGGCAGCTCGAACTCGGCCGCGCGCCCCGGCAGCGCGAACCACGCGGACTCGCCCGTCAGCCAGAGTGACACCTCCACCCCGCTGGCCACGGCGACGGCGGCCACGGTGAAGGCCTGCGAGCAGCGCTCGGGGGCGTCGGCGCCTGCGGTCACTTTGATCACGAGCTTATTCGGCATATGCCGAACTGTAATGCGCATGGCCACAACCCCGGTGTCGCCTCGTGGGTCAGGGGGGTGCGCGGATTAACGGAATCCGTGCTTCAGGTCTCGTGGGGGGACACTGTTGAACATCGAAGAGCCGGGCGTGGGGCCCGACGAGCAGGTGCCACCTGCTCAGGAGGCACCCGCTCAGGAGCCGGGTGCTCAGGAGCCGCCGGCCCGGCGCCCTCGGCGCGCCGCGCCGACGGTCCTGCTGCTCGCCGTGGCCGCGGTGATCGGAATCAGCGGCGGCACAGCGGTGGGGTACCGCATCCAGGCGGACCGCGCGCCGGACCCGCTCCCCGCACTCAACCAGCCGGGGCTGGCGTACCCCGCCAAGGCGCTTCCGGCGGGCCAGGAGCCCGAGCCGCTCTCCGCGGCGGAGGACAGCCGGGTGAAGACGGACGGCGACCTGCGGAAGCTGCTGGTGCCGAAGCCCAAGGGGGCGCGGGCGTCCGACTTCTGGGCGATCGACGACGGCTGGATGGACCCCGCGGACTACGCCGCGGGTTTCGGGAACCCCGGCCACATATTCGATCAGATGGCAGGCTGGGACATCCGCCGTATCGCGGCGGTCGCGTGGGAGCAGGGGCAGCACAAGCGTGTGGCGGTCCGGCTGCTGCAGTTCCGCTCCGGGTCGGGAGCGATCAGCCACGCGATGGAACAAACCGCGGCCATGCAGGACGCAAAGGGCGAGGCCATCAAGGGCAGCGGTGAGGGCCGCTATTACGTCTCACCGGCGATCAACTCCCGGGGAAGTGGCCCTGTGTACGTGGCACGCGCCGTCTTCCACCGGGGTGATGTGGCAGTCGACCTCGTCGTCTACGACACGAAACGGATCAGCAGGAGCGAGGTCCGCTCGCTGGCCGAACAGCAGCTGGAGCGCCTCTCATGACCTCGTCCATGATCCGTACCGCACTGGCCGCGCTCGTCGCCCTCGCCGCGGCGGGCAGCGCCATCGCCTACAGCGTCGTCACCGTCGACGGAGCGGACCGCACGGTCCCCACCACCGTCTGGGCCGATGCCGAGGAAAAGCCGTCCGACGACCCGGCGGCCAATACCCACAAGGGCAGGACCTCAACTCCGTTGAGCAAGCTGTTGCTTCCGGTACCGGACGGATCCCGGCTCGGCCCGGACTCGGACGAATTCGGCAACGACACCGAGCTGAGCGCCAAGCAGGCGGTCGCCCTGATGAAGGAGCAGGGGCAGGATCTGACCGGCTCCGAACGCCGGAACTTCGAGAAGGAGATCGACGCGCTCGGTCTCACGGGCGTCGGGATCCGTTCGTTCGCCCTGGACGGGTCGTACCTGAATCCCGCCCTGGTCACGGTGCAGATCGTGCAGATGAAGCACAGCCGTGCCCGCGACGCGTTCGAGACCATGACGGAGCTCGCCGAGACGCTTGACCTGGACCGCGGCCCGAAGATCACCGGACACAAGAACTCCGCGTGCTTCGAGACGCCGGAGGTGGAGCTGTTGGAAGGGGCGTCCGAGTACGCCACGGGACTCGCCGGAATGCAGTGTTGGGCGTACGACGCCGGGAACCTGATCAGCGTCGGCGCGACGGGTGAGGCGCCGTTCGACGAGTCCATCGTCGCGGACATGGTGAAGGAACAACTCGACCACATCGCCTCGCCGGGAGAGTACGTATGACCGAGCAGACCGACACCACCACGGCCGTACCCGAGCCCTCCGCCGCCGCCCCGGTCGTCGCCCCGCCGGCACCTGAAGAGGCCCCCGACACCGTCGCCGCCCCGCCGCGCGACCGGCGCGTTCTGCGGGCCGTCGCGCGCTGGACCGCCGCCGTTCTGGTCTGCGGAGGGCTCGGGACGGGCACCGCCTTCGGCATCGCGGGTACGGACCGCTCGGACCTCCCCGGACTCGCCACGAAGAGCGACGGACGCTGGGACTACCCGGAGCTGTCGCTTCCGGCGCTGCCCGCCGGGCATCAGCGGCCGTTCACCGATGGCAACACGTTTGAGATCCACCACGCCGATCTGCGCAAACTGCTGCTGCCCGCGCCGGCCGGAGCCACGGTCGACAAGAAGCTGGACGGCGGCTGGGTGAGCGACGACCAGTACGCGTCCGAGTATGCGAAGGATCACCGCGCCGACCTTCGGCAGGCTCTGTCCGACTACGCCGTCCGGCACATCACCGCACGCGGCTGGACAATGCCCGACGGCACCACGGCCCGTGTCTACCTCCTCCGGTTCCACTCGGGATCGATGGCGGAGCGCTACATGAACGGCACGATTGGCGCCGGACTGTCGCCCGACATGGCGCTGAAGTCGGCCACGGGAGAGGTCGCGATCGACGAGGGCTGGGAGCCGCAGACCCCGGCGGACGGGAAGGCGAAGGTGGCGCTCTACACCGAGGGGAGGCCGTACGGCCCCGAGCACACCCGCCAGGCCTACCTCCAGGCCGGCGACACCGTCGCCCTGATCGTCCACTCCCGCAAGGGCTCTGCTCCCGACGTCCCGTTCCATCAGACCGTCGTTCTGCAGAATCAGCTCCTGGGCTGACGCGCGAGGCAGACCTCACGGCGAGCGCCGGGCCGGACCCCACTAAGCTGGAGTCCGGCCCGTTCTGCCTTCACCGCTCATTCGAGGAGCACTCCGTGATCGTTTTCTTCGAAGCCCTGCTGGTCCTGGTCTGCGTCGGCGTTCTCGCCTTCACCGGTCTGGCTGTGAAGAAGCTGTACCAGGGTCAGCGTTAGTCACCCCGTACCTCTACTGATCGACAGAGCTGCTCATGATCGAGATCCCGTCCGACCTGAATCCGGACCTCGTCCCCCTCGCGTTCCTCCTCGGCACCTGGGAGGGTGCGGGCGTATCGGACTTCCCAGGTGCCGAGAAGTGCAACTTCGGCCAGTCCGTCACCTTCAGCCATGACGGCCGGGACTTCATCGAATACGTCTCGCACTCCTGGGTCCTCGACGCCGAGGGGAACAAGGTCAGGCCGCTGGAGAGCGAGAGCGGCTACTGGCGCATCGACAAGGACCGCAAGGTCGAGGTCGTCATGGTGCGCGACCAGGGCATCGTGGAGATCTGGTACGGCGAGCTCGCCGACCAGAAGCCGCAGATCGACCTGGTGACGGACGCCGTGGCGCGTACCGCGGCCTCCGGCCCGTACAGCGGCGGCAAGCGGCTGTACGGCTACGTGAAGAGCGACCTGATGTGGGTGGGCGAGAAGTCCACCCCCGAGGTGCCGCTGCGGCCCTACATGTCGGCGCACCTGAAGAAGGTCGTCACGCAGGAGGAGGTCGCGTCCTGGGCCAAGGACCTCGGCGACCTGCCCGACGACGGCATCGCCTTCTTCAAGTAGGAGCCCCGTCACGAGCGGCAGCGCTGCCTACACTGGGGGCGTGGTGAGCACCGACTGGAAGAGCGATCTGCGGCAGCGCGGCTACCGGCTGACTCCGCAGCGCCAGCTTGTCCTGGAGGCCGTCGACACCCTGGAGCACGCCACTCCGGACGACATCCTCGTCGAGGTGCGCAAGACGGCGTCCGGCGTCAACATCTCCACCGTCTACCGGACGCTGGAGCTGCTGGAGGAGCTGGGTCTGGTCTCCCACGCCCACCTCGGCCACGGCGCCCCCACCTACCACCTCGCCGACCGGCACCACCATCTGCACCTGGTGTGCCGGGACTGCACGGACGTGATCGAGGCGGACGTGCAGGTGGCGGCGGACTTCACCGCGAAGCTGCGGACGACGTTCGGGTTCGACACCGATCTGAAGCATTTCGCGATCTTCGGCCGGTGCGAGGACTGCACGCGCAAGGCGCAAGCGGCTGCGGAGGCGGCCGGGGAGACGCAGTCCGGCGGGTCGTAGGCTTGCTCGTATGAAGAGCCCTCTCCTGTCCCTGCCCGGCGCGGTTCCCGCCGAGGGTCGTGACGAAGGGGTCGCCGCACACTACGGCGACCTGTTCCGTGAGCAGCGCACACTCGCCGACGGCAACGGCTTCGTCGACCTCTCGCACCGCGGGGTCGTCACGGTCACCGGCGACGACCGGCTCAGCTGGCTGCATCTGCTGCTCACCCAGCATGTGAGCGAGCTGCCCGCCGGGCAGGCCACCGAGGCGCTGATCCTCTCCGCGAACGGGCACATCGAGCACGCCCTGTATCTCGTCGACGACGGCACGACGGCGTGGGCGCATGTCGAGCCGGGCACCCAGGAGGCGCTGATCGCGTACCTGGAGTCGATGAAGTTCTTCTACCGGGTCGATGTCGCCGACCGCACCGACGAGTTCGCGGTGGTCCATCTGCCCGCGGGTTCGATCGCGGAGGCTCCGCAGGGCGTGGTGGTACGGGAGACCCCGTACGGCCGGGACCTGTTCCTGCCGCGCGAGGACCTGGAGACGTTCGCCGCGCAGCACGGCCCGGCGGCCGGGATCCTCGCCCACGAGGCGCTGCGCATCGAGAACCACCGGCCCCGGCTCGGCTTCGAGACCGACCACCGCACCATCCCGCACGAGCTCGGCTGGATCGGCAGCGCGGTCCATCTGCAGAAGGGCTGCTACCGCGGCCAGGAGACCGTCGCGCGCGTCCACAATCTCGGAAAGCCGCCGCGCCGACTGGTGTTCCTGCACCTGGACGGCAGCGAGGTGCATCTGCCGGCGCCCGGCAGCCCGATCCGGCTGGCCGCGGACGGCGACGAGGGCCGGCAGCTGGGCTTCGTCACCACGTCGGGGCGCCACCACGAGCTGGGGCCGATCGCGCTCGCCCTGGTGAAGCGGAACGTGCCCGTGGACGCGGAGCTGATGGCCGGGGACACGGCCGCGGCGCAGGAGACCGTCGTCGAGCCGTAGGGCGGGCCCGGCCCTGATCCGAACGAAGGACCCTAGATCTCGACGAGGACCGTGAACGGGCCGTCGTTCGTGAGCGAGACCCGCATCTGCGCTCCGAACCGGCCCGTCGCCACGGTCGCCCCCAGCGCCCGCAGCTGGGCGACGACCTCGTCCACCAGCGGTTCGGCGACCGGGCCGGGCGCAGCCGCGTTCCAGGTGGGGCGGCGGCCCTTGCGGGCGTCGCCGTAGAGCGTGAACTGCGAGATCACCAGCAGTGGCGCGTCCACGTCCGAACAGGACTTCTCGTCCTGGAGCATGCGAACGGACCAGAGTTTGCGGGCCAGTTGGGCCGCCTTCTCCTTGGTGTCCTCGTGGGTGACGCCCACCAGCACACACAGTCCCTCGCCCACGATCTCGCCGACTGTCTCCGGACCCGATTCGCCCGGCACGACGACGCTCGCGCCGTCCACCCTCTGCACCACTGCACGCATACGGAGAAAACTACCCGGCCGCCATTCGGGGCCGAACGGGTGCAGACCGCATGCGAACGGACGTATCGAGTGGCACGATGCACCAAGGCGGTGCAGCCCCTGGGCCCTCCGGGCCCGGGGAGACCCCAATGCACCGGTCGAGGGGACGGACTACGCACATGAGCACTTCTGGCGCCGGGCGGCCACTGGGTCCCGTACCGGTTTCCGTGTCGGACCGGCCGTCCGAGATCCCGGCGGCGCGCCGGCCGCCCCAGCATCGTGCCGGGGGCAGGCTGCCCGAGCATCCGCAGCACGACCTCGGCGCACTGCGCCTGCCCGAGCTGCGCACCCTGCGCCGGGACTCGCAGCGCGACGAGGCCGACCTCAGCTACGTCCGGCGGCTGGTGCAGGGCCGTATCGACATCCTGCGGGCCGAGCTGGCGCGCCGGGCGGACCCGGAGGCCCCGGTCGTCGACCGGCTCTCCGAGATCCTCGCCGACGCCCCCTCACGGCGCGGGTCGTCCGCCCGGCATGTGACGCTCTCGACACCCCGCGGCGAGGAGTACCGCCGGCTGGCCTCCGAGATGCTCGACGAGGTCGGTCTCTCCGACCTCGACGCCCGGACGGACGAGGAGCTGCACACCGCGATGGGACGGCTGTTCGCCTACGAACAGCAGGTCTCGCGCCGCAGGCAGCAGCTTCAGCACACCGCCGACGATTGCAGTGGCGAGATTGCCCGCAGGTACCGTGAGGGCGAAGCGCAAGTAGACGACCTGCTCGGCTGACGAGGTCCTCGGGGCGATCCTCCGGAACGGCCCTCGCGGGCGGGTCGCATGTTCCGGAAGGCCCGCCCGTCATGACCCCCTCCGCCACCGCAGTCATATCCCCGGTTCTCGCCGAGGTCGTCCGTTCGGGCTTCGTCGAGGGCCATCACCGGGGCTCACTGGTCCTGCTCGCGGCGGACGGCAGCGTCGAGCTGGCGCTCGGCGACCCCACGGCACCCGTCTTCCCCCGCTCCTCGAACAAGCCCATGCAGGCCGCCGCCGTGCTGCGCGCGGGCCTCGATCTGTCCGGCGAGCGGCTCGCGCTGGCCGCCGCCAGCCACTCGGGCGAGCGTTTCCACCTCGACCTCGTCCGCACGATGCTCGCCGAGCACTCGCTCACGGCCGACGATCTGCGGACGCCGCTGGATCTCCCGCTGGACCCGGTGGAGGCCGAGGCCTACCTCGCGGCCGGGCACGTACGCGACAAGGTCGCCATGAACTGCTCCGGCAAGCACGCCGCGATGCTCGCCGCCTGCGCACTGAACGGCTGGGACCGCACGACCTATCTGGACCCCTCGCACCCGCTGCAGCGGCTGGTGCACACGGTCGTCGAAGAGGCCGCCGGGGAGCCGGTCACGGCCGTCGGCACGGACGGCTGCGGCGCGCCGCTGATGGCCATCACTCTCACCGGACTGGCGCGCGCCTTCCGTCACTTCGTGCTCGCGGAGCCCGGTTCGGCCGAGCGCCGGGTCGCCGACGCGATGCGGGCCCATCCCGAGTACGTCGCCGGTACCCGCCGGCCGGACACCTGGCTGATGCGCGAGGTGCCGGGGGCGCTGTCGAAGATGGGCGCCGAGGCGGTGCAGGCGGTGGCGCTGGCCGACGGGCGTGCGCTGGCGTTCAAGGTCGAGGACGGGGCGACGCGCGCGCTCGGTCCGGTGCTGGCGCGGGCACTGCGGATGATGGGCGTGGAGTCGCCCGTGGTGGCCAGGATCGGGCGCATGCCGCTGCTCGGCGGCGGGGTCGAGGTGGGCGAGATCCGCGCGGCGTTCTGAGGCGTGACGGGCGGTCCGGAGGCGGCGCACCCGTGGTGCCGCCGGCCGCTGCGGAGGCGCTGAAATCCTGATGCGGGCCGCGTGTCGGTCCGCCTAGCGTGTCAGGCATGACTGTCGAGACGCGCCTGATCAACGAGTCCGAGTACCCCGACTGGCTGCGGGCGCTGAACACCGGCTTCCTCCGTCCGCCGGTGATCACGGACGCGGAGGTCGCGGGCCGCCGTCCCCACACGGACATGGCGCGGGTGCGGGGAGCGTTCGCCGGCGGGCGCTGCGTGGCCACGTACCGCACGTTCGCCCAGCAGCTCACGGTGGTCGGCGGGGCCCGGATACCGGCGAACGCCGTGTCGAACGTGACCGTGTCGCCGACGCACCGCCGCCGCGGACTGCTGAGCCGCATGATGACCGCGGATCTGGCCGTGGCGAAGGAGCGCGGCGACGTCGTCTCCACCCTGATCGCCGCCGAGTACCCGATCTACGGACGGTTCGGCTTCGGCCCGGCCTCCTCGGTCACCGAATGGGCCGTCGACGTGCCCCGTTCCGGTCTCGACGGCCGCTGGTCGCGTCCGGACGACGGCGGGCGCGTCGATCTCGTCGACGGCATCGACGTACGCAAGACCGGACCCGAGCTGCACGGGCGGCTCGCGGAGCGGCAGCACGGTGTGGTCAGCCGCGACGAGCGGTGGTGGCAGCGCACCACGGACGGGTCGCATTCGCCGTGGGATCCCTGGACGGAGCCGTTCCACGCGGTGTACCGCTCGGCGTCCGGCGAGGCCGAGGGGCTGCTGACCTACGGCGCGGACGACAAGTGGGGCGACGGGAAGCAGCCGCTGAACACGGCCTCCGTGCGGGATCTGATCGCGGTGACCCCGGCCGCGGAGCGTGCGTTGTGGCACTTCGTGTGTTCGGTGGACTGGATCACCACGGTCCGCTCCGGTTACCGCGCCCCCGACGACCTGCTGCCCGACCTGCTCCCCGACCCGAGGGCTGCGCGGGTGGTGACCCAGGCGGACTTCCTGTGGGTGCGGATCCTGGACGTCGTACGGGCACTCCAGGCACGCACGTACACGGTGTCCGCGTCCCTGGTGATGGAGATCGTGGATCAGGCCGGCCTCGCGGGGGGCCGCTTCGGCCTGGACGTCTCGCCGGACGGCGCGGTGTGCGCGCCGTCGACCAGGACGCCGGATCTGACGCTGGACGTACGGGAGTTGGGGGCGCTGTACCTGGGCGACGTCTCGGCGGTGCGGCTGGCCGCGCTGGGGCGGCTGGAGGAGTCGACGCCGGGCGCGGCGGCGGTGGCGGAGTCCGTGTTCCGGACGGCGCGGCGCCCGTGGTGCCCGGACGTGTTCTGAGCCGGGGTGGCCCCGGACCCGTGGCCGGGTCCGGGCCGGGGGCGGCGCCTCAGGCGCCGGGGGCCATGGCGGGGGCCATGAGCAGAAGGCCGCCGATTCCGGCGCAGGCGGCATTCTCCGCCTTCACGCCGACGGCCAGGAGAGCGAAGCCGACCGCGGCCGAGAGGCCGAAGCGCCACTGCACGTACTGCTCGATGACAAGAGTGATCAAGGGCACGGCGATCCCTCCTCGGATGGGGAGCGGAGCTGCGGGGGATGTGCGGACGAGTCCGCGCGCGGCACCCGTACGACTCTGGACGGGCGAGCAGGGGGCGAGCGATCATCGGCGCTGTGCCTCTGGTTGGCCAACTTGGTTGCCAACTTCACTGAAGTTGTCCCCACTTGGCCGAGATAGATAAACAAGCTGCAGGTAACTCCCCCAAGATGTCCATAAGTTGTAACGTTCATGGTGTGACCCCTGAGCACCACGCGCAGAACGGCAGCGGGACGCCCACACCGAGCCAGGTGGCGGGCGACCTCACCGAGCGCATCCGGACGGGCCTCCTGCGGGAGGGCCAGCGGATTCCGACGCAGGAGCAGCTGGCCGCCGAGTTCGGGGTGGAACGGCGCACGATCCGGCAGGCCCAGGCCCTGTTGCGCAAGGCCGGTCTGATCACCGTAGGGGGCAAGGGCGCGTCGCCCCGCGTCGCCTCGCGCTCCGATCAGACGTCGGTGCCCGAGGAGCCGCAGCAGACGGCCGCAGGCCTCGGACCGCGCATCATCGAGGCGTTCAAGGCGCGTGACGTGCGGATCGACGCGATCTGCCTGACGACGGAGACCCTCAACCAGGCACTCGCCGAGCCGCTGCGGCGCGTCCAGGCCGGTGAGCTGACGCCCCGCAGCGTGCGGGTCCGGGTACTGGTGCCCGCGAGGGATCTCCATCTGGCGTTCCCCCGCCCGGCCGGGAAGTCGGTCGGTGAGGACAAGGTGCACGCGCACTGGCTGCGGAGGCGCGACGGCCACGGAGGCGTGCTGAGCATGAGTCTGGAAGCGCTGATGACCCGTGGCATCGACGTCGAGGTGACGCTGAAGACGCTGCCGGTGACGCCGATCGTGAAGCTCTATCTGCTGAACGGCACCGAGGCGCTCTTCGCGTTCTACAACGTGTCCCGGCGCGAGGAGAAGATCGGGGGCACCCGGTCCGAGATCTTCGACACGCTCGGCAACAAGTCGGTGCTGTTCCCGTTCGAGACGTCCGGGCCGCTCCGCGACGAGGTCTTTGTGACGCAGTCGCAGGAGTGGTTCGACAGTCTCTGGGGCACGCTCGCCAGGGACATCAAGCTCGGCAGCCCATCGGCCACCGTTCGGCAGGACACTCCGGACGCCGACTAGGCGTCCTGCGACCGCTGTTGCGGGCACCATGGGGAGTGACGGCGTCGGCAGCCGTCGCTGCCCCGACGGACGGAGCGATGTGATCGACGCGCACCCGACCGCTGTGCTCGACCTCTTCGGCGCCGCCAAGTGCATTCTCTTCGACTTCGACGGACCGATATGTCATCTGTTCAGCGGCCATCCGTCGAAGAACGTGGCCGCCGAGCTCCGGGCCTGGATCACCGAGCGCTACGGTCCCTCGGTCGTCGTGCCGGTGGAGCCGCAGCACATGGACGATCCGCTCGCCCTCCTGCGACAGGCGGCGGCCGGCCTGCCGGACATCGTGGCCGAGCTGGAGGCACAGCTCACCGGGCACGAACTGCGGGCCGCGGAGCACGCGACACCCGCCGACGGCACGGACCGGCTCATACCCCGTCTGGCCGGCGCCGGCTTCAAGCTCGCCGTCACGACGAACAACTCCGCGGCCGCGGTCCGGAAGTATCTCGGCCGCCGGGGCCTCTCGGTGTACTTCGGCGACCACATACACGGCCGGACGCCCGACCCGCATCTCATGAAGCCGCATCCGAACTGCCTCGTGCAGGCCCTGGCGACGACCGGCCGTACCGCCGCCGAATCGGTGATGATCGGTGACTCGGAGGCCGACTGCCTGGCCGCCGACCGGCTCGGTGTCCCGTTCCTCGGCTACGCGCGCAGCGAGCAGAAGCGGGAGGAACTCACCCGGGCGGGGGCGACGCACATCGTGTCGACCATGACGGCGCTGCTGCCCGTCCTGAACGGCCTGGACACCGGCCGTCCGCTCGACGGCCGGCCAAGTGCCTGACCACTCCTGGAGAGTTGGCCGACTTCGCCGACCAACTGACATGAGTTGTCCACTGCTGTATTTTCACAGGATGCCGTCACCCGAGCGGGTAACGCCTCCGGTCGGTCGCGCCCTGCCGGCTCCGCCCGGAGCTGGGCATTTCGGCCCGGTCTGACGATGTCGGCACGGAGCTCCCCACGAAAGGCCGGCCGGAGGGGTAATTTTCCTCGAATCAGTTCCTGATCCGGAGCACCAAGGGCACCAACGATGACAGTCGAGGCGGAAGCGGACTCCGAGGTTCGTCGGCAGGCCGTGCAGTGGAGCGACGGCGGCGACCGCGCGATCGTGGGCCCCCTCAGGGGGTACCACCACGAGACGTACGCCTTTCCGTTGGCGCCGCACAATCCACTCCGCCCGCGATACGTCCGGGGAAAGCTGCGCTCACCGCGCAGCGGGGTGCTGTGGTACGACCGCCGCTGCTTCGCCTCCGAGGACCTGCTGCTGCGTCTGCTGCACGAGCGCGTGGACCGCATTCCGGAATCTGCGGAAGTGGCGCCCGGCGTCTTTCTGCAGGGCTTCATCGAGGGCCGGCTGCCGAGCAGCGGGCCGCTGCCCGGCCGCCCCCTGTCCGGGCACCACGAGCGTCAGCTCGGCACGCTGTTCCGGCAGATGGTCTCGATCAAGACGGACGAGTTCGACGACATGCCGCGGACCTGCCTGCCCGACGGGCATCCGGCCATCGAGGACGATTCGACCGCGTTCCTCAACCGGCTGATCGCCTTCACGGCGACACAGGTCCACGACCGCAACGCCGACGAGTACGGCGAGCTGTTCGAGCGCCTCGGCGTACGACGGTCGGCGCTGGAGGCGCTGAGGCTGCCCGAAGGGCTGCTGGCCCATCGCCCCTTCACGCTCGTCCACGGGGACCTGCACCGCCGCAACTTCATCGAGGACCGGGCCGGCGACCTGTGGACCATCGACTGGGAGCTCGCCATGATCGGCGATCCCCTCTACGAGCTGGCCACCCATCTGCATCTCATGCGCTATGCGCAACGGGACGCGAAACGAGTCGCCGAGTTGTGGGCCGACGCCGTGGAGGGGGCCCGCCCCGGTGCCACCCGGGAATGGCGGCGGGACCTTCCGCATCTGCTCACCTACAAGCGCATCCAGTCCGTCTTCACCGATGTCATCCGCGCGGCGGTGGCCCTGGGGCCGCGTGAGGATCCGCACCGGGCGGCGCTGCCGATCGCGGCCTGGAAGATCCGGCGGGCTCTCGAGGCCGCGAAGGAACCGCTCGGGCTCGGGCATGTGCCCACCGTTCCCCAGGTGATGTCCGCGTACGGGGGCTGGCTGCGGGCCGGTGCCCGGCCGACGGCTACGCCGTCCGCACCCTGAACAGCACCGTCGACAGCGCCACCGCCACCGCGAGGATCCCCGCGCACCACGCCAGGGCCAGCCACGGTGCCGAGCCCACGGGCTGGTCGTGCAGCAGGCCGCGCAGGGACTCGATCACAGGGGTCACCGGCTGGTGGTCGGCGAAGTCGTGCAGCCAGGTCGGCATCGTGTGGATCGGCACGAACGCGCTGCTCGGGTACGGCAGGAACATCATGAAGAACGTGAAGCCCGCCGCCGCCTCGGGGGTGCGCGCCAGCAGTCCGACGGCCGCCGACAGCCAGGACATCGCCACCAGGAACACCAGCAGGACGGCCGCCGCCGCGAGCCAGCCGGCCGCCGAGGCCGACGGACGGAAGCCGATGAGCAGGCCGACGCCGAGAACGAGCGCGGTGGAGAGCAGATTGCGCAGGGTGCTCGCCGCGACATGGCCCGCGAGGATCGACGCACCGCCGATGTCGAGGGAACGGAAGCGGTCGATGATGCCGCCCTTCATGTCCTCGCTGACACGCACAGCCGTACCCGCCGCGCCGAAGGCGGCGCACAGCACGAGGATGCCCGGGACCACGTAATTCACGTACTGCGTACCGGTGTTGATCGCCCCGCCGAAGAAGTAGATGAAGACCAGCATCAGCATGAGCGGCAGCATCAGGGAGGTGATCAGCGCGTCGACGTCGCGACGGCTGAGGCGGATGCAGCGGCCGGTCATGGTCAGGGCGGGGACCAGGGGGCCGGGTGCGTCAGACATGGGCGGGCTCCGTTCGGCCGTCGGTGTCGGTGTTGGTGTCGGAGCCCGTTGTCCCGTCGGCGCCGGTGCCCGAGTGCGTGAGGGAAAGGAACACGTCGTCGAGCGTCGTCGTGTGCAGGCGGAAGCGGGTCACATCGCGCCGGTCGGGATCGATCTCGTCGAGCAGTGCGCGGACCTGGGCCGCTGAACCGTCCGTCGCCAGGCCGAGGGTGAGAGAGTCGGGGGAGCGGTGCACGGCGCGCGACTCGTGCCGCCAGTAGGCGGCCGAGTCCGTGAACTCCAGGTCCAGGCGGTGCCCGCCGACCCTGGCCTTCAGTTGGGCGGCCGTGCCCTCGGCGATCACACGGCCCCCGTCCATGACCGCGATGCGGTCGGCCAGCCGGTCGGCCTCCTCCAGGTACTGCGTGGTGAGGAAGACGGTGGTACCGCCGCCGGACAGATCGCGCACGACCTGCCACAGCTCCTGGCGGCTGCGCGGGTCGAGACCGGTCGTCGGCTCGTCGAGGAAGACGACGTCGGGCTCTGCGACCAGTCCGGCGGCGAGGTCGAGACGGCGGCGCATGCCTCCCGAGTAGGTGTGGGCGAGGCGACGACCGGCGGCGGCGAGGCCGAAACGTTCGAGGAGTTCGGTGGCGCGGCGGCGCGCCGCCGTACGGGGCAGTCCGCAGAGGCGGGCCATCATGCGCAGGTTCTCCTCGCCGGTCTGCTTCTCGTCGACCGCGGCGAACTGGCCGGTGAGGCTGATAGCCCTGCGCACCCGGGCGCGCTCGGCGACGACGTCGTGGCCGCCGACCCGGGCGCGGCCGGCATCGGCGGTCGTGAGCGTGGCGAGGATCCGCACGGTGGTCGTCTTGCCGGCGCCGTTGGGTCCCAACAGGGAGAAGACGCTGCCGCGTGCGACGCGCAGGTCGACGCCGTCGAGCACCGGCACCTTGCCGTAGGACTTGCGCAGGCCTTCGGCCTCGATCGCCGCCTCGGGCTCCTCGACTGCCGGTGTCGACAGGGTGGATGCCATGGGGGTCCCCTCTCCGTGCGTGCTCCGGGTCGCGCTCCTGGATTCTTCTGCGTATGCCATACGCGTTACTGCGTAAGGGTTACGCATTACTAGGATGGGCGTCAAGCGGAGAGGCGGAGGCGATGGCGGACAGTGCGGGAGCGGGTGCGGGCGCGGACGAGGAGTACGGTCTGCCGCCGAGCATCGAGGCCGCCTGGGGCTTGCGGGAGCGGCCGGGCAAGGGCCCCAAGCCCGGCATCGGTGTCGACCGGATCGTCGAGGCGGCCCTCGCGGTCGGAGCGGCCGAGGGCCTCGCCGCCGTCTCCATGGGGCGCGTCGCCAAGGAGCTCGGCGTGTCGACCATGTCCCTCTACCGGTACGTCGCCGCCAAGGACGAGCTCTACATCCTGATGCAGGAGGCCGCCTTCGGCCTGCCTCCCGAGCCCCCCGCGCCCGGCACGGGCTGGCGGGAGTGCCTGGAGGCGTGGGCCCGCGCGCAGCGCGAGGTCTTCCACCGGAATCTGTGGATGCTGCGCATCCCCATCTCGGGCCCGCCGGCCACCCCCCATTCGGTCGCCTGGTGGGACCGGGGCCTCGCCGCCCTGGCGGACACCCCGCTCGACGAGGGCGAGAAGATCTCGGTGATCCTGCTGCTCGGCGGTTTCGTGCGGAACGAGGCGATGCTCATGGCGGACCTGGGTGCCGCCATCGCGGCGAGCGGCAGGTCGCCCGAGCAGGTCATGCGCGCCCACGCCCGCACGCTGGAGCGCTTCGCCGACCCGGACCGCTATCCGGCGCTGGCGCGGCTGATGGAGAGCCGGGTGATGTACGAACCCGACGACCCCGACTGGGAGTTCGTCTTCGGCCTCGATCGCGTGCTGGACGGGGTGGAGGTCCTGATCGCACGGCGTGCGGAGCAGTGCGAGGGAGGTGGACGCGGATGAGCGGTGAGCCGGGGCTGCGTGAGCGCAAGAAGCAGTTGACGTACCGGGCGATCTCCGACGCCGCGATCACCCTCTTCCTGGAGAAGGGCTTCGACGCGGTGTCGGTGGCCGAGGTCGCGGCTGCGGCCGACGTCTCCAAGCCGACCCTCTTCCGCTACTTCCCCACCAAGGAGGACTTGGTGCTGCACCGTTTCGCCGACCACGAGGACGAGGCCGCCCGCGTCGTCGCCGGGGGGCGTGCGGAGGGTGTCGCGCCGCTGGACGCGCTTCACCGGAATTTCCTCGACGGCCTCGCGCGCCGCGACCCGGTGACCGGCCTCAGCGACGAGCAGGGGGTGCTTGCGTTCCACCGGCTGCTGTACGGCACGCCGAGCCTGGTCGCCCGGCTCCACGCCTACCGGGACCGGTCGGAGCGGGCGCTCGCGCGGGAACTGGGCGAGGTGATGGGTGCGGGGCTCGGTGCTCTGCTCGCGGCCGGTCAGATCGTCGCCGTGCAGCGCATCCTCGCGGAGGAGAACTGGCGCCGGATCGCGGCGGGGGAGGGCGCGGACCAGGTCGCTCCGGACGCGGTGTCGGCCGCGGATCTCGCCTTCGTTCAGCTGCGAGAAGGATTCCCTGGTTAAAAACGTTACTTGGTTACGTTATTCTTCCCGGAATGACGCCCCTCGACCATGCCCACAACCATGCCCCCGGTGACGCACTCGGTCAGGCACTCGGCCGGGAACGCGCCTTCCACGACACATGCCGCGCCGCGCTGATCGCGATGGCCGACGGCGCCGACCACCAGGTCGCCACCGGTGCCGACGTCTCCGCGTCCGGCGCGGACGCCGAAGCCCTCGGCTACCAACTGCGCAGCCAGGCCAAGGAGTTGCGCGAGGAACCTCCGGGGCCGCTGTTCTTCGGGCGCCTCGACCACGAGGACGGGCAGTGCCATCACATCGGCCGCCGCATCAGCGAGCACCCCGCGTCCCCGCCGCTCGTCATCGACTGGCGCGCGCCCGTCGCACGCCCCTTCTACCGGGCGAGCGCCCGTGACCCCCAGGGCGTTGCCGTACGCCGCCGGTTCGGCTGGGCGCCGTACAGCACGGGCGACTCGGCGGACCTCACCGGCCTGGAGGACGAGCACCTCGGCGCGGGAGAGTCGCGCGACAGCGCCATCGTCGCCGGCGAGATCGAACGGCCGCGGGTCGGTCCGATGCGCGACATCGCCGCCACCATCCAGCCCGAGCAGGACGACCTCGTACGCGCCCCGCTCGGCGACACCGTCTGTGTGCAGGGTGCCCCCGGCACCGGCAAGACCGCCGTCGGTCTGCACCGGGCCGCGTTTCTCCTCTACACCCACCCCCGGCGCATCAGCCGCGGCGGCATGCTGATCCTCGGCCCCAACCGGACGTTCCTGTCCTACATCCGCGAGGTGCTGCCCGCGCTCGGGGAGGCAGGCATCCGCCAGTCGACGGTCGACGAGGAGATCGCACGCCACGAGGTGCGGGGCGAGGACACGCCGGCCGCCGCGACCGTCAAGCACGACATCCGCATGGCCGCCGTCCTGCACCGCGCCCTGTACACGCGGGTCGCCCTGCCCGCCGAACCGCTCGTCGTGCCCGACGGTTCCTACCGCTGGCGCGTCCCGCTCGACGAATTGGCCCGGATCGTCGACGACGTGCGCGAGGAGGCGCCCCCGTACGCCGTCGGCCGCGAGCGGGTCCGCAGCCGTGCCGTACGGGCCATCCGGCTCCGGGCCGAACGGCGGGCCTGGCCCGTGAACAACACCTGGGTGCAGCAAATCACCCGGTCGCGGGCCGTCGCGGCCTTCACCGACACGGTCTGGCCGAGGACCCAGCCCGAGGAGGTGCTGGCCGGGCTGCTCACCGACCCGCGCGATCCGCTGCTGACGGACGACGAGCAGGACGCGATCCGCTGGGCGAAACCGCCGCGCTCGTACCGCTCGGCGAAGTGGTCAGCGGCCGACCTCGTCCTCCTCGACGAACTCGCGGGCCTTGTCGAACGCCCCGCCGGCTACGGCCATGTCGTCGTCGACGAGGCACAGGACCTGTCCCCGATGCAGTGCCGTGCCATCGCCCGCAGGGCGGATTTCGGTTCTCTGACAGTGCTCGGTGACCTCGCTCAGGGCACCACGCCGTGGGCGGCCCGCGACTGGGCCGCCCAACTGGCCCACCTGGGCAAGGAACACGGCGCGGTCGTCACGCTGACCACCGGCTTCCGGGTCCCCGCCGCGATCGTCGAGCTGGCGAACCGGCTGGTGGGTGCGCTGGACGTGGACGTTCCGGTGGCGCGGTCGCTGCGCGGAGACGGCGAGTTGACCATCCGCGCGGTCGACGACATCACGGCCGCGACGAGCGACGCGGTACGGGCGGCACTCGCCCGCGAGGGTTCGGTCGGTGTCATCGCGGCGGCCGGCGCGGACACGGAACGGCTGCGTGCCGCTCTGTCGGGGCACGCCCCGGACCGGGTGACCGTCCTGCCCGCGACGCTCGCCAAGGGCCTCGAGTACGACCATGTCGTGGTCGTCGAACCCGCGGCGATCGTGGCGGCCGAGCCGCGCGGGCTGCACCGGCTCTACGTGGTCCTCACCCGCGCGGTCTCCCGTCTCGACGTGCTGCACACGCGTCCGCTCCCGCCGGAAATGGCCGGGGGCGCCTGAGGCGCGCGGCTCCGGTCTCCCCACGGCGGCAGCTCTCGAACGGGCAGCGGCGATCCCGTGGACAGCCGCTTACCCGCAGGCGTCGGCGCGCACGGCCGGTGACGTGCCCCCGGATCGTCCGCCACCGTGCGCGGATTAGGCTGACCGGCATGAACTCCCTTACCGTGAACGGCATTTCGATCGGCTACGACGACCGCGGTCCGGCCGACGGCCTGCCTGTCGTCCTCGTCCACGGGCATCCGTTCAACCGCAGCATCTGGGATCCCCAGGCCGTCGCGCTCACCCGCGCCGGATACCGCGTCATCGCCGCGGATCTTCGCGGTTACGGCACGAGCCAGGTCGTCCCGGGCACGACACCGCTGTCCGTGTTCGCCGAGGACACCGCGGCGCTGCTGGACCGGCTGGGTGTCGAACGGGCCGTGGTCGGGGGACTGTCGATGGGCGGTCAGATCACGATGGAGTTCCACCGGCTGTTCCCGGAGCGCGTACGGGCCCTGATTCTGGCGGACACCTCACCGGCTGCCGAGAGCGACGAGGGCAAGGCGGTGCGCAACGCGATGGCGGACCGGCTGCTCGCCGAGGGGATCGGCGGGTACGCGGACGAGGTGATCGACCGGATGATCGCCCCGTACAACGTCACCGGCACCCCCGAGGTCGCCCGTCATGTCCTCGCCATGATGCGGGCCACCGCTCCGGAGGGCGCCGCCGCCGCGCTTCGCGGGCGGGCCGAACGCCCCGACTACCGCGCCTCGCTGGCCGGGGCGTCGGTGCCCGTGCTGGTGGTGGTCGGCGCGGACGACACGTACACGCCGGTCACCGACGCGCGGGAGATGCACGCCCTGCTGCCGGACGGGACGCTGACGATCGTCGAAGGGGCGGCGCACATGCCGAACCTGGAGCGCCCGGCGGACTTCGACGCGGCGCTGCTGGACTTCCTGGGGCGACTGCCGAGGTAGCGCAGGCGGGGTACGTACCCCGCCTGCGCGCACTCCGCCACCTACCAGGTCGCGCCCGCGACCTGGCGGGTCGTGGCGTTGAGCCGGTTGAACAGGTTGGTCACGCCGATCATGAGCGTGATCGCGGCGAGCTGGCGCTCGTCGTAGTGCCTGGCAGCCTCGTCCCACACATGGTCGGGCACCCCGTCGGACGAGTCGGCCAGGCGGGTCGCGGCCTCGGTGAGGGCGAGCGCGGCGCGTTCGGCGTCGTCGAAGAACGGCGCCTCACGCCAGGCCGCGAGGGCGAAGAGCCGCTGGTCGGTCTCGCCGGCCTTGCGCGCGCTCTCGGCGCCGCCGACCACGCAGTAGCTGCACCCGTTGATCTGGCTGGCCCGCAGATGCACCAACTCCAGTGTGGAATGCGGCACTCCGCCCTTGCGGGCAACCTTGAGCAGATCGAGGACGGGCTGCACGGCCTCGGGAAGGACGACCGCGGGGTTGTTCATACGAGCCTTCATCGTTGCTCTCTCCTCATGGCTTCTTCGTTCCTTGTCCGTCACTGCACTGACGGATCGGGGAGGAGGGATGTGACGAGTTCGGGGCAGTGAATGCGAAAACTTTCTCGCGAGGATCGAGGACCGGGGGGACCCGTCAGCCGCGGCCGAGGAGATCGGTGACCCGGATGAACCCGTCGGCGCCGTGGCCCCGTTCGACGACGCGGCGGGTCAGGCTCTCGACCGCGCGCATCACACTCGCGTCGATGCCGTGGGCCTCGGAGGTGTGGACGATATGCGCGATGGACGATGCCGCCGAGGTGATCGGGTTGCCCTCACCGGAGAAGGTGCCGGCATCCACCTCCTCCGCGGTCGCCTCGAAGAGCGGTGGGAGGATCGCGCCGATCCCCTTGGCGAACGGTGCGAGCTCCCGCGCGGTGACACCCTCCGCCCGCGCCACCGCCAGGGCGTGCGCGTAGCCCGCCATCGCCGTCCAGAAGATGTCGAGAAGCGCGATGTCGTACGCCGCTGCCCGGCCGATCTCCTCACCGAGGTGCGTGTGGATGCCGCCCAGCGCGTCCAGTACCGGCCGGTGCTCCCGGTAGAGCTCCTCCGGACCGCTGAGGATGAACACCGCGTCGGGCGTTCCGATGGTGGTGGTCGGCGTCATGATCGCACCGTCCAGGTATCGGATGCCGTGCCCGGCAGCCCAGTCCGAGGCGTCACGCGCCCGGTCGGGGGTGTCGGCGGTCAGGTTCACGACGGTGCGTCCCTTGAGCGCATCAGTGACCGCGGCCCGCCGCAGAATGCCGTCCACCGCTTCGTAGTTCACCACGCAGACCACGGTCAGCGGGCTCGCCGCGACCGCCTCCTCGGCCGAGAGGGCGCCGACCGCGCCGCGCTCGACCAGCTCCCGGTCCCTGCCCGGTGTCCGGTTCCAGACCGTGGTCCGCAGGCCCGCGTCCAGGAACGCACCGGCCAGGGACCGGCCCATCGGCCCCAGACCGAGCACGGTGACGGCAGACTGTTCGGAGTGCATGGACATGGCTCAACTCCCGTGAAAATGCTGTTGATTGGTGACGGAAGGACAAAGATGACGCGCAGTCGTGCCCAGGACCCGAATGTCTGCGGGGTAGCTGCCGCGATCGCAGTGATCGACGGAAAGTGGAAGACCGTCCTGCTGTGGCTGCTGGAATCCGGCCCGCACCGCCCCGGCGAACTGCGCCGGCGGCTGCCGGGTCTGAGCGAGAAGGTGCTGACGTCGGCGCTCCGCGAGATGGAGGCCGACGGCCTGGTACGCCGGGAGGTGTACGACGTTCTCCCGTTGAGGACCGAGTACTCGCTGACCGCGTTCGGCCGCGAGCTGTCGGAGGCGTTGGGGCCCGTTTCCGACTGGGGCCACCGCCGCTTGGAGAAGATGACCGAGACCCCTACGGCCTCCTGATGTGACGCCACCTCCGTTCCGCCCGGATCAGGCGCTCTGCCGACCGCCCGTCACCAGGCTCGCCCTTCCGGCACACGCTGCCAAGTACCCACAAAAAGGTGGGTACGGCTGCGGGTGCTCCTTCGGGAGAGGTCGTCTCGCCTTCGGGTGGAGGCCGCTCAACGCGCAGCGGCGTCGGTGAGAATCGCCTGCAGTCGCGCGCGGCACTCGGCGACGAACGCGGGGTAGGTGTGCCAGTAATAGGAGATTCCGCTCACGCCTACCGCGATCGCCCAGGCGCGGGCGCGGGTCCAGGTCGCATCGTCGAGGTCCAGGGTGTTCCAGTAGGCCTCTCGTGCCTGGGGCGGCAGGTCCCAGAGCGTCGCGTGCTCGGCGTCGGGAAACCCGACCGAGAGGCCACCGAAGTCGATGACCGCGTGCAGCCTGCCCTCCCGGACCAGGAGGTTGGTGGGCTTGAGGTCGCCGTGGAGCCACACTTGAGGTCCGGAAGGCTCAGGCAGTGCGAGCGCGGCTCGACACAACTGTTCCAACGTCTCGACGTCGAGCTCGAGACCCACGGTGTTCCGGCAGTCCTCGAAAGAGGTGCTGATCCACTGGTCGCATGCCTGCAGGCTGCCCCCGCGGTACCAGCTGAGGTCATCCGCGCGCGTCGCTCCCATGAGGTCGATGCTGTGGAGCTCCCGCACGACCCCTGCCAGGTCGGCTCCGAAGGCCGCCCAGTCCCGGACGGTGTCCGGGCCGGCTTCGGCACCGTCGATCCAGCGGTGGACCGACCAGACGACCGGGAAGGCGTCGGTGGGTGTCCCGGCGTGGACCGGCTCGGGGACAGGACACGGGAGGAGGGGTGCCAGGCGAGGAAGCCACACCTGCTCCTTCCGCACGGACCGTCCGTTGTCCGGGGTTCGTGGAAGCCGCACGAGGAGGTCGTCGCCCAGCCGGTACATGACGTTGTCCGTGCCCGCGCCCGCGGCCGACAGCGGCAGGTCGGCCCACTCCGGGCGCTGTGCCTCCAGCAGCGAGCGGACCAGCGCCTTGTCGACCGAGATCTCATTCCGGTGAAGCGTCACCTCGGAAGTGTCTTCGCCGGACGGCGCGGAAGCCAGTGACTTTCCGCCGGCGTCGGCCCTTCCTGCGAGGGCTCGTTGGCAAGGAACACCCCGTTGCTCGCCGACGCCGGTGGCCACCGAGCCGTCGTCGATGCGCGCGGCCACGCCGCCCGCCCCGTCCCCGAGCAGCTCTACGGGTCCATGGGCTTCACCGCGTACACCCGCACCCACACCTACGTCGGTTCGAAACCGACGTAGGTGCGCACTTCGAGTCCGGGAACGTCCCGGTAGAAGGCGAGCGCCTGTTCGTGGTCGTCGACGGCGATGAAGCACTGCGCAGGCTCGAGATCCACGCGTTTCACGCTACGGGCGGGGGCCGTGTTTCGCCTTTTCCGTTCCTGACCGGCCGGGTGTGGATCTTGGCGATGCAGGCCGGGATGGCGGCGCCGTGCTCGTGATCGCGGTCCCGGTACGCGCTCGGGCTCTCGCCGACCAGCTCGGTGAACCGCGAGCTGAACGAGCCGAGCGAGGTACAGCCGACCTCCATGCAGACCTCCGTCACCGTCAGGTCGCCACGCCGCAGCAATGCCTTGGCCCGTTCGATCCGGCGGGTCATGAGATAGCTGTACGGCGTCTCGCCGTAGGCAGCGCGGAAGCTGCGCGAGAAGTGACCCGACGACATGAGGGCGACCTGCGCCAGCGCCGCTACGTCCAGTGGCTGCGCGTAGTCGCGGTCCATCAGGTCACGGGCCCGGCGCAGCCGGACGAGGTCGGGGAGAGGGACGCGAGGCACATTGGGCACGCTACAGACCCCCCGGGAAGCTGTACAAACCAGGCACATCCACGCTACGCATCTCGAGCGGCTTCCCGAGCCGCCCGCTCCAGCCTGCTTCGATGCTTCTCCCACCACGCCGCGTCGCCCGGCGGCATGCTGTCGTTGCCCTTGTTCATTCCCACGGCGCCGTCCATCAGTTCCCGGATGATGTCGGCGTGCCCGGCGTGCCGGTGCGTATCGGCGATCACGCGCACGACGGCGTGGTGCAACGTCACCTCGTTCCTGTCGCCGGGCCACCACGGCACCTTGCCGATCGTGTCCAGGGCCAGTGCGTCGATCGTCGCGTCCGCGTGCACCCAGGCCCGGCGGTAGAGCTCCACGATGTGCTCGCGTGACTGGTCGGCGGTGGCCCACATGTCCCCGTTGTCCTCAGCGCCGTCCTCGAGCCAGGGCAGCGGCTCGCCGGAGGGTCGTCCGAAGGTGTCGCCCAGGTAGCCCAGTTCCACTCCGGCCGCGTGTTTCACCAGGCCGAGGAGGTTCGTGCCGGTCGGCGTCAGCGGTCGGCGGACGTCGTACTCCGAGAGCCCTTCGAGCTTCCACAGCAGGGCATCGCGGGCGGACTGCAGGTAGAAGTGAAGGTCGGCCTTGGCATCCGATGCGGTCATGGGGCCAGTCTGCCCGACACTCCTGCGCATCCATCCGGGCTTCCGGTACGCGGAGTTGTGCGGGAGCGGGCCCCCTGGATCTGTCCCGGTCGTTCGGGCATCGGGGTGCGGATCGTGGCGGGAAGGGTTGCGCAGGTCGATGCCGAAGGCGGCGGCTGCACGACTGCATCTCGCGGAGGAGTCTCTCGTATTCCCCGCAGCGAGCAGATCGGAGATCATGAACCATGCGCCCGGATGACTGGCACCTCACCGAAGACGTCGACGACTTTCTCGCCGGAGCCGGAGAATTCCTGCGCTCGCGACCAGCCCTGCACACCATGTCTCTGTCGGTGACCGAGAAGCTACGCACACTCGGGGCGGCCGCATACGGCGCCGGAGTCCCCGTCTTCGGCCGGCTGGAGCGAGCGGGCGAGGTCGGTGCCACCTTCTACCGCTTCCCGTCCCGCGGCCTGAGCGTCACCTCTCTCACTCCCGGGCAGGCCGACACCCTTGCCGCCCACCTGGTTGCCCTCGGGCACTCCCTTCCCTCCGTCACCGCGGACCACAGCACCGCCACTGCTTTCGCCGAAGCCTGGCAGCGGTACACAGGCGCAACGCCGACGCTCCGCGTTCGGCTCCACCTGTACCGCCTCGGCACGCTCACCCCGCCGGAGCCGGTCCCAGCGGGCCGGGGGCGGCTCGTGGGCGAGCGGGACCGTGAGCACCTCATGCGCTGGTGCCGTGAGTTCGCCGCGGATGTCGGGGAGGTCGTCTCCATCGACGCCGCTTCCTGGGCCGGCACCCGCTTCGCCGAGAAGCGCTATACCTTCTGGGAGACCCCGGACGGCGCGCCCGTCTCCATGGCGGGCGTGAACCCGATGGTCGGCGGCCAGGTCCGGGTGGACCCCGTCTACACCCCGGCCCACCTACGCGGCCGAGGCTACGCGGGCGCCGTGACGGTCGATGTGAGCCGGGCCGCGCTGGCCGCAGGCGCCACGGAGGTCGTGCTGTTCACGAACGCGGCCAATCCCACCAGCAACGCCCTCTACCAACGCATCGGATACGTCCCGGTCACCGACTTCGTTGTGTACGACTTCGCGTATGCCGAACCGGGAGCCGGCCGGTAAGGCGAAATCCTCGGCGTCCACCAGCCGGCCCTCATTCGGCGCCGACCAGGTGCGACGACCGTGGGCGCGGCGGATGTCCGGTACAACGAGGCCGCGTTCGCGGCTCCTCAGTCGATACAGAACTCGTTGCCCTCGATGTCCTGCATCGGGATGCACGAATCATTGCCGTCATACAGCGTTCGCACGTGTACCGCGCCGAGCGGGACCAGTCGTGCGCATTCGGCCTCAAGTGCGGCGAGGCGCTCTTCACCCACGAGTCCGGTGCCGACCCGCACGTCAAGATGCAGCCGGTTCTTGGCGGCCTTCCCTTCGGGGACGCGCTGGAAGTACAGTCGCGGGCCCACACCTGAGGGATCACTGCAGGCGAACCATGAATCCCGCTGCTCAGGTGGCTGCGAGCGATTGAAATCGTCCCAAGTGGCAAACCCCTCCGGTGGCGGCGGTACGACGTACCCCAACACCTCGCACCAGAAACGAGCGAGGCGCTCAGGTTCTGCGCAGTCGAAGGTGACTTGGAACTGCTTGATCGACGTCATCGGCCCACCATATGGGCGCGTGCTGCTCACCGACATCCTGCGTTTCATCGCCGTGCGGGTCGAGGTCTCGCGGGACATGAGCAGCGCCAACGGACCAGATCGCCTGAGGTGGTGAGCGAATCGGACCAGATCACCTGAGACAGGGGCCGATTCGCCTGAGACGGGACAACGGCAGTCAGTCGCAGAGCAGGTTCAGTGAGACGCAGGCCCGGATCGGACCGTCTTCGGTGAGATCGGAGCAGGTCGCCGAGGCAGGACAGAGACGGGGTGGAACGGACACGCGTGCTGAGCCTCACCGCTCGGGCGCACGTGGTGTGGAACACTATTGCAAGCAGTTGCTTGCAATAGTTAGCACGGTTGGGGCACCATCAACACATGGCATCGCTCAACGTCGGCAATCTCGGTGAGTATCTCCGCGAGCAGCGGCGCAGCGCGCAGCTCTCGCTGCGTCAGCTCGCCGACGCCGCCGGGGTGTCCAATCCGTATCTGAGTCAGATCGAGCGAGGGCTCCGCAAGCCGAGCGCGGAAGTGCTCCAGCAGGTCGCCAAGGCCCTGCGGATCTCCGCCGAGACCCTGTACGTCCGTGCCGGGATCCTCGACGAGCAGGAGCGGGACGAGCTGGAGACGCGCGCCGTCATACTCGCCGACCCCTCGATCAATGAGCGCCAGAAGCAGGTGCTGCTCCAGATCTACGAGTCGTTCCGCAAGGAGAACGGGCTCGAGACCACGGACACCACCGAGGACACCACCGCTGACGGCCCCCGCACGGCCGACGCGGGCGATGCCGATCCGAAGACCGACTGAGCACGAACCGATCTGCGTTCCGGGAGGACGACAGTCATGGCCATCACCGATGACCTGCGCAAGACCTTCAGCGACCCGACTCCCCTCTACTTTGCGGCCGGCACCGCCGATCTGGCCGTGCAGCAGGCCAAGAAGGTGCCCGCCCTGCTCGAGCAGCTCGCCGCCGAGGCGCCGGGCCGATTCGAGGCGGTGCGCAACGCCGACCCCAAGGCCGTGCAGGACAAGGTGACCGCGCAGGCCAAGGAGGCGCAGGCCTCCGTCCAGGCCAAGGTCACCGAGGTGCTCGGCAGCCTCGACACCGATCTGAAGAAGTTCGGCGAGAACGCCCAGGACTTCGCGCTGCGCGGTGTCGGTGTGGCGGCCGAGTACGCGGTCAAGGCCCGTGAGGCGTACGAGAAGGTCGCCGAGCACGGCGAGCAGGCCGTGCGGGGCTGGCGCGGCGAGGCGGCCGAGGAGATCACCGAGATCGCCGTCGCCGTCGAGCCGGACCCCGCGAAGCCCGCGGCTGCGCCGGAGGCCAAGCCCGCCGAGGCCAAGTCCGAGAAGCCCGCTCCGGCGCGCAAGCCCGCCGCGCGCAAGCCCGCGGCCAAGAAGGCCACCCCCTCGGCCGGCAAGTGACAACGGGCTGACGGGCGCCGCGGCGACGCGGCGCCCGTCAGTCGCTCACGTCATCGCGCAGGAGGCGCCCTCGGAGGTACCTTGGCCGCGAGCGACACCAACCCACTGACTAGGCGGTGCTGAGGATGCTGAGCGCAGGTTTCGACTTCGGGCTCTGGTTGATCATCGATCTGGTCTTCCTCGTCACATCCGTGACTGCCCTGGTCATGGCTGCCATGGCGCGCGAGGACGCCTACCGTGCCGCCGACAAGAAGACGAAGTCCTTCTGGCTGATCATTCTCGGCCTCACGGTGGCGGTGAACGTGATTCCGTTCGTCTCCCTGCTGTTCCTGCAGATCGCCGGACTCATCGCGACGATCGTGTTCTTCGTGGACGTGCGACCCGCGCTCCGTGGAGTGTCCGGCGGTGGCCGTCGCGGCGGCTCCAGCAGCGACGGTCCGTACGGCCCCTACAACGGCGGCCGCTGACCACTCAGCCGCGCGCGCCGTTCCGGCTCAGCAGCAGCACTGCCACGTCGTCCGTCAGCTCGCCGCCGTTCAGCTCGCGCACCTCGCCGACCGCCGCCTCCAGCAGCGCTTCGCCGTCCAGGCCCGCCGCCAGCTGCCGGTTGATCATCGCAACCATGCCGTCCTGACCCAGCCGCTGCTTGGTGTCCGGGCCCTGACGGCCCTCGATCAGCCCGTCCGTGTACATCATCAGGCTCCAGGCGCCGCCGAGCTCCACCTGGCGGCGCGGCCAGCGGGCGCGCGGCAGCAGACCGAGCGCCGGGCCGCCGTCGTCGTACGGCAGCAGCTGGGCCGCTCGCCCGTGGCGGGCGATCAGGGGCGTCGGGTGGCCTGCCAGGCAGAGTCCGGCACGTCGGCCGTCCGGCGCGATGTCGACCGTGCACAGCGTCGCGAAGATCTCCTCGCTCTCCCGCTCGTGCTCCAGTACCTGCTGGAGGGTGGAGAGCAGCTCGTCCCCGCAGAGTCCGGCGAACGTCAACGCCCGCCAGGCGATGCGCAGTTCCACACCGAGTGCCGCTTCGTCCGGGCCGTGTCCGCAGACATCGCCGATCATGGCGTGGACGGTGCCGTCCGGGGTGCGGACCGTGTCGTAGAAGTCGCCGCCGAGCAGGGCGCGGGACCGCCCGGGGCGGTAGCGCGCGGCGAACCGCAGATCGGAGCCGTCCAGCAGGGGGGTGGGCAGCAGTCCACGCTCCAGGCGGGCGTTCTCCTGGGCGCGCATCCGGGACTCGGCGAGCTTGACCTGTGCGGTGTCGGCGCGTTTGCGCTCCACCGCGTACCGGACGGCGCGGTTGAGCAGCCGGCCGTCGAGCTCCTCGCGCACCAGATGGTCCTGGGCGCCGACCCGTACCGCCTCGGCGGCCAGCTCGGCGTCGCCGGATGCGGTCAGGGCGAGGACGGCGTGGCGCGGGGCGAGACGCAGCACATGCTTGAGCGGCCCCAGCTCGTCCTCCTGGACGCGGCCGGGCAGCGCGAGGTCGACGAGGACGCAGTGGACGTCGTCGGTGAGCAGCCGCTCCGCCTCGGTGAGGTTCCGTGCGGTGCGGATGCGCACCCGGGTGCCGGATGCGTCGAGCAGCTCCGGAACGCTGAAGGTGCCCGCGGGGTCGTCCTCGATGACCAGGAGCGTGAGGTCGCCACTGCTGGTCGTCCCACCAGGGGTGGTTTCCGCGACGGGCACGTTCCTCTGTCGCGGTACGGGTACGGGCATCGGTCCTGTTCCTTCCCTCCCCCCGAGGGCGCGGCGGGACGTCGAGCGACGTCCTGCCAGACGGGGACCATAGCGGTATGCGGCGGCCGAACGGAATGCCGATCAAAGAAGAGCCGATGGCATATGCCGCGCATGGGGAGGTAGTTGCCCACCGGGCAATGACGAACATCACGCCGGGCCGACCGCCCCGTCCGATTCGCCCGATCTGCCGCGTGGTGCAGGTCACTTGCGCAGGGCGCGCCGTGTCGCGTTCCTCCGGGGCGGCCGCGGTCCGTGCGACGGACATCACGCCGCGCCGGAGCCGGCGGTCGCCTCCGGCGACCGCCGCACACCTCACTTGTCGGGGCGCACGACCCCGAGGATGCTCATCGAGCCCGCGCCCGCGACGGTCACGTTCCGGCCCGGCCGGGGAGCGTGGATTATCGCGCCGTCCCCGACGTACATGCCGACGTGGCTCGCGTCGGCGTGGTAGATGATCAGGTCGCCGGGGCGCATGTCCTTGATGGCGATGCGGGGGAGCAGTCGCCACTGCTCCTGCGAGGTGCGCGGGATGCCACGCCCGGCCGCCGCCCAGGCTTCGGAGGTGAGCCCCGAGCAGTCGTAGGAAGCCGGGCCCTCCGCTCCCCAGACGTAGGGCTTGCCGAGCTGGGCGGTGGCGAACTCGACCGCCTTCTTGCCCTGTTCGCTCGCGCGGCCGTTGATCTCCTTGAGCACGCCCGAACTCAGCCACTGCGTCTGCGCGGTGTACTGCGCGTGCTGCTCCATCTGGAGGAGTCGCTGCAACTCCTCCTTCTCCAGCTTGTCCTCGAGCTTCTTCGCTTCCGCGATCTTGGTCTTGATCTCTTTCCTGGCCTTCTCCCGCTTGACCCGGCTGGCCTCCAGCTTCACCCACTGGGCGCTGGCGTCCTTGCTGTATGCGGCCAAGTCCGCCTGGGTGCGGTTCAGTTCCGTGAGGAGATCCCGGGTGGCCTTGTGGCCCTGCTGGATGCGGCCGACGCCGTCCAGGAAGAGCTGGGGGTCGTCGACAAGCGCGAGCTCGGCCTCGGGCGGGAGCCCGCCGCCGCGGTACTGGGCGCGGGCGGCGGCGCCCGCGCGGTTCTTCAGGTCCGCGATGCGGGCCTGGCCCTTGGCCATCTGCTGTGCCAGCTTCACGATTTCGTCGGACTGCTTCTCCGCGCGCTCCTCGGCGAGGTTGTACGCGTCGGTCGCGGAGGCCGCCTGGCGGTAGAGGGCGTCGATCTGCCGCCGTACCGCTTCGAGCGTCGGATTCGGCGGGGGAGGTGCCATGGGGCCGGGCACGGTGACGGAGGCCGGGGCCTGCGGCGCGGGATCGGGGCTCGCGAAGGCCTGTCCCGGCACGGCGAGCACGGTCAGCGCGCAGACCACGGCGATCGCGGCAGCAGTGGCACAGCGGCGTCGGTTCACGACTCCCCCTCCGGGCGAACGCCAGACAATGTATATGTGATTTACCGTCAGTAACTTGCGCGTGACGTCGTGATGGTGTCATGACGTCCGCAAAAACGACAGGGTTGACCGGCAGTTCGTCCCCCCGTGGATATCCCCACCCCGGCGATGTCTGCCGCTCGTTCCCCATCGTCACTGACGAGCGGCCCCGTCCCTGCGTTCCCGTGCGCGCAATGTTCACCCGGGACGGTGCTCCGATCGGCCCAAACCGGGGTGTCTTCGCCCGTGACGGTGGTTCAGGGCGTGCCGTGCGTCATCCGCCGGCGGGCGCGAGCGCCTCCCAGGCGACCGTGATCTCGCCCTGCCGCCATCGCCTCCGGTCGTCGCGCAGCGGCCAGTCGACGGCCAGATCGACGACCGCCTTGATCCATCGCTGGCGGGCGCCCAGCGACGCGTAGGGCGCCGCCGCCGCCCACGCCCGGTCGAAGTCCCGCAGGAAGGCGTGCACCGGCTCGCCCGGCACGTTGCGGTGGATGAGGGCCTTGGGCAGCCGCTCCGCCAGGTCGGAAGGGCGCTCCAGGGAACCGAGCCTGGTCGCGAACGTCACCGTGCGCGGTCCCTCGGGCCCGAGCGCCACCCACACATGACGCCGTCCGATCTCGTCGCACGTGCCCTCGACGAGCAGCCCGTCAGGTGCCAGCCGGCCGCAGAGCCGGGACCACACTGCGGTGACCTCCTCCTCGTCGTACTGGCGCAGCACGTTGGCGGCCCGGATGAGCAACGGCCGTTCGGCCGTCGGTACCTCGAATCCGCCGTGCCGGAACGTGAGTCCGGGCTGCTCGTACGGCTTCGCCGCCGCGACCCGCGCGGGGTCGATCTCGATACCGACGACCTCGCACCGCGGATCGGCGGTGCGCAGCCGCTGCAGCAACTCGACGGCGGTCCAGGGAGCCGCCCCGTACCCGAGGTCGACGGCGACGGGCGCGTGCACGCTGCGGCGCAGCGCGAGGCCGTGCGTCGCGGCGATCCAGCGGTCCATGCGGCGCAGCCGGTTGGGGTTGGTCGTCCCGCGGGTCGCGGTGCCGACGGGACGGTTCATGTCACCGAGGGTATGCGCTTCGCCGTGCCCGTCCGCGGGGTGCCTGCCCGGTCCGCGGCGGACCGTGGCGGTCTCGCCGTGGCCGGGTCCGACGGGCCTGCGCGGTGGAGCCGCAGGGTGGCGTCCTTGCGGCGGACGCGCCTGCCGAGGAGGGGGGCCAGGGTGTGGCCGGGCAGGGGTCGCCGCCCCGGCGCCGTGCGCTGCGCATCGCCCCGACGGGGTAATGATTTGGCAAAGTGGGCGCCGTCCGGAAATGGAAGTGTTCGCTCCGCTGTTGTCAGCCGTGGCGGGACCCCCCATCCCGCAGCTTGTCGTGCCCGCAGCGAGAGGACCGCCGACGTGAGCCAGTACGTCTCCCGCCTCGGCAGCAGCCGGATGGCCCCGCGTCTCCGGTTCCCCGGCGGCCATCGCAAGCCGCGCAGGGTCGCCATGCTCAGCGTCCACACCTCCCCGCTGCACCAGCCGGGCACGGGGGACGCGGGCGGCATGAACGTCTACATCGTCGAGCTCGCCAAGCGGCTCGCCGCCATCAACATCGAGGTGGAGATCTTCACCCGGGCCACCACCGGTGGTCTGCGGCCCGTCGTGGAGCTGGCCCCGGGCGTTCTTGTGCGGCACATCGACGCCGGCCCCTACGAGGGCCTGGCCAAGGAGGATCTGCCGCCCCAGCTCTGCGCCTTCACCCACGGCGTGATGCAGGCATGGGCGGGGCACCGGCCGGGCCACTACGACCTCGTCCACTCCCACTACTGGCTCTCAGGCCATGTCGGCTGGCTTGCCGCCGAGCGCTGGGGCGTCCCGCTCGTGCACGCCATGCACACCATGGCCAAGGTCAAGAACGCCGCGCTCGCCGAGGGCGACACCCCCGAGCCGGCGTCCCGCGTCATCGGCGAGACGCAGATAGTCGACGCTGCGGACCGGCTGATCGCCAACACGGCGGAGGAGGCGGACGAACTGGTCCGCTTCTACGACGCCGATCCGGCGAAGGTCGCCGTCGTCCACCCGGGCGTCAACCTGGACGTGTTCCGTCCCGGAGACGGAAGGAGCGCGGCCCGCGCCCGGCTCGGCCTGCCGCAGGACGCCTTCATTCCGCTCTTTGCCGGCCGGATCCAGCCTCTGAAGGCGCCCGACATCCTTCTCCGCGCGGTCGCCCTGCTGCTGGAGCGTGACCCGTCCCTGCGGCAGCGCATCTTCGTGCCGGTCGTCGGCGGCCCCAGCGGCAGCGGGCTCGCCAAGCCCGAGGGCCTGCAGAAGCTCGCCGCGCGGCTCGGCATCGCGGATGTCGTCCACTTCCGTCCCCCGGTGGGGCAGGCGCAGCTCGCCGACTGGTTCCGGGCCGCGTCCGTGCTGGTGATGCCGTCGTACAGCGAGTCGTTCGGGCTGGTCGCCATAGAGGCCCAGGCGGCCGGAACGCCGGTCGTGGCCGCCGCCGTCGGCGGCCTCCCGGTGGCGGTGCGCGACGAGGAGACCGGATTCCTCGTCCCGGGGCACGACCCGGCGCACTACGCGGACGTGCTGGCGAGTTTCGTGCGCGACCCGTCGCGGACCGACCGGATGGGGCGGGCCGCGGCGCGGCATGCGCAGTCGTTCGGCTGGGGCACGGCGGCGTCCGCGACGGCGGACGTGTACTCGGCCGCGATGTACGAGCACCGCCACCGCACGCGGTCGCCACACCTCTGACGTACGCTCCCCCCATGGCGGACGTGGACGAGCAGCAGGTGGCGCAGGTCATCGAGCAGAGCTTCAAGGACGCGGAACTGGAGTGGGAGAGCCCCGAGAAGGGGTCGTACGTCGTCAAACTCCCCGGTACGCGCAAGCTGTCGACGACCTGTTCGCTCCTCGTGGGCAAGCACTCGCTCTCCATCAACGCCTTCGTGATCCGCCACCCCGACGAGAACGACGCCGCCGTGCACCGCTGGCTGCTGGAACGCAACCTGAAGCTGTACGGGGTGAGTTACGCGATCGACCGGCTCGGCGACATCTATCTCGTCGGCAAGCTCCCGCTGTCCGTGGTCACCGCCGAGGAGCTGGACCGTCTGCTCGGCTCGGTCCTGGAGGCCGCGGACGGTTCCTTCAACACGCTGCTGGAGCTGGGATTCGCGAGCGCGATCCGGCGCGAGTACGCGTGGCGGGTGTCGCGCGGCGAGTCGACGCGCAATCTGGACGCGTTCACGAATCTGACCCGGCGCCCCGCCAACTGACAACCCGGCCCCCTCTGTCGATCGGTCACCGCCCCGTGCCCCTGCGCCCTGTCCGGGCGGGCAGGGCGTAGGCGGGTAAACCGGTGCGCGGACCCTTCCGCGCGCCCGGTCGCCGTGGCATGCTCACCGCCGACGCAGATATGAACCCAGTTCACATCCTTGGAAGGTGGGTCATGGGGACCGATCACCGTGCCATCAGCAGACGCACCCTGCTCGGCAGCGCCACGGCCGTGGCGGCCGCCGTGGCGACCGGCGGCCTCACCGCATCCCCGGCAGCGGCCTCGCCCGCGCACCCGGCCTCGGACTCGCCGCTGTGGCGCGAGTACCGCCGCGCGCCGTACACCCACCCCCAGATCCCGTACGTGGGACGGGCCGGAGCACGCGCGGGAGCGACGCGCCTGCCACGCCGCCCGGTCAGGGCGAACGTCCTCACGTACGGGGCGAAGGGGGACGGCTCCGCCGACGCCGCCCCCGCGATCAACCGTGCCGTCGCCGCTGTGGGCGAACGCGGCGGCGGCACGGTCCTCATCCCCGCCGGCACGTACCGCATCGACGACGTCATACGTATCGGCCACAGCAATGTGGTGCTGCGCGGCACGGGCAGCGGGCGCACGAAGCTCGTTGCCACCAAGCACCTCACCGACCTCATCGGCGTCTACGGCTCCCGCTACGGAGGCGACAAGTCCTCCTGGTCGTGGGCGGGCGGCCTCATCTGGCTCTGCCCCACTGCCCGTTGGGACTCCCTCACCGGTGCGATCAAGGCAAAGGCATGGCCCTTCGAGGGCTGGACGGGCAACAAGCGCGACGAATGGACCACCCTCGCCAGGCCCGCCCCCGCCCGCCGCGGCGACCGCACCGTCACCGTTGCCGACGACTCGAAGCTGTGTGCCGGACAGCTCGTCCTGCTGCGCCTCGCCGACGACGCGGACCACACCCTGCTCGAGCACATGGCCGGTGACGGCGAAGGCGCCCGCTCCTATGTCTGGGACGACAAGACGAAGTTGACGTCCTACGTCCCCTACGAGTGGCCGGTCCGGATCACTGCCGTCAAGCGCAACAGGATCACCCTCGAACGGCCGCTGCCCCTGGACGTACGCCCCGAATGGGACCCGCGCATCACCACCCTCGTCGCTCCCCTCACCGGCTCCGGCGTCGAGGGGCTGACCCTGGAGGCGGTCGAGACACCGCAGTCGCCGCATCTGCTCGACAAGGGCTACAACGGCGTCACCTTCCAGTGCGCGTACGACTGCTGGGCCGACGACATCACCGTCCGACACGTCGGCAACGGGTTCGGGCTCGTCGCCGCCTCCGCCTGCACCCTGCGTCGCACCCGCGTCGAGGGCCGCGGCTCCCACCACCCCTACTTCTGCCGGGAAGGCGCGCACGACAACCTGATCGAGGACTTCACGATCGCGCAGCGCACCGTCCCCGCGCCCGCCGGGACCCAGCTGCACGGCATCAACGTCGAGGGTCTGTCCAGTTACAACGTCTGGTCGCGCGGTGTGATGGAGATGGGCACCTTCGACACCCACCGCGGCATGCCGTTCGCCAACGTGCGCACCGAGATTGCTGTGAACAACAACGGCCGCCACGGCGGCGACGCCAGCGCCGGACCCCTGTACGGAGCCCGGTTCACCCACTGGAACGTGACGGTCACCAACGAACGCGCCGGACTCGTCAAGATCGACGAGATCGCCCCGTACAGCGCGACCGTCGCCATCAGCACCGTCCGCGAATTCGACCAGACCGATGTGCCGGACTTCGCCGGGGCGCTCCACTCCCGCCTGGAGGCCTACGGATCACCGGGCAGCGTGCGCCCGGCGAACCTCTACGAGGCGCAGCGGGCCCTGCGCTGCTGACCGCCGTGCGCCTCCGGCCGGCGCGCCCCGCTCCGCATGCGGGACGCGCCGACCGGATGCACGATCGAAGGCATGAGCGACAACGGGGGCGCTCCGGGAGCCGGCACCGCCGTGCGCCCGCACGGCGCTCCGAACCAGTCGGTGGCCCTGGCGGCAATGCTCTTCGCCGTATCCATGACGTTCATCGACCAGACGATCGTCTCCATCGCCGCACCCAGCATCATCGAGGAACTCGGCCTCTCGTCCTCCGGGATGCAGTGGGTGGTCAACGCCTATCTCCTCACCCTGGCCGCGTTCTTCGCCCTCGGCGGGCGGCTGGCCGACATCTTCGGCCGACGGCGGATGATGCTGATCGGCACGCTGATCTTCGTGGTCTCGTCCGTGCTGTGCGGCTGTGTTCCCGAGGGCGACTTCGCGCAGAGCTGGCTCATCATCTTCCGGGCGACCCAGGGCGTCGGCGCGGCACTGATGTTCCCAGCGGCCCTCGCCGTCGTCATCGCGGTCTTTCCCGTGGAGAAACGCGGGCGGGCCCTGGCCCTGTTCTTCGGGCTGTCCGGTGCGCTCACCGCCGTCGGTCCTCTGCTGGGCGGCTGGCTCACCGACTGGACCTGGCGCGCCATCTTCTGGGTCAACGTGCCCGTCGCCGCCATCGCGATCGTGCTCACCGTGCTGGCCAGGATCCCCGAGAGCCGTCGCCCTGAACGGCTCGACGTCCCCGGCGCGGCCCTGGTGGCCGTCGGCATGGGGCTGAGTGTGCTGGGCCTGCAGCAGGCCTCCGCGTGGGGCTGGAGCAACGTCGCGACGTGGGCCTGCATCGTCGGCGGACTGGTGGTTCTCGCGTGGTTCTGTGTGTACGAACTCGGCGTCGAGCAACCGCTCATCAGACTCCAGGTGTTCCGCGACCGGGCGTTCGCCGTCGACAACCTGGTGCTGTTCTTCGCGATGCTGGCCTTCGTCCCGGTGTTCTTCTTCGCCTCCGTGTACGCGCAGGTCTCGCTGAGCGCCTCGCCGAACCAGGCGGCGCTGTTCCTGCTGTACTTCTTCATCGGGTTCGGCATCGCGTCCCAGTGGGGCGGCCGGATCCTCGACAAACGCGGTGCCCGGCCGGCGATGAAGCTCGGCACGGCACTCGGCGCCGTCGGATTCGCCCTGTGGGCCGGCGAACTGACGAACCTGTCGATGCACGACCAGTGGCTGTACGCGGCCATGGCGGGCGCGGGCATCGGTCTGCTGCTCGCGCCGGCGTCGACGGACGCGGTCAACCGCGCGATCGGTGCCTCCTACGGTGAGGTCACGGGCATCACCCAGACCGTGCGCAACTTCGCGGCCAGCGTGGGGATGGCCGTCTTCGGCACGATCCTCACGCACGTCAACACCGACCGTGTGGTCGAGACGCTCACGGCCAAGGGCGTCCCGGACGCGGCGGCACAGGAAGCGGCCCGGTCGGTCGCCGAGGCCGTCACCGGACATCCGGACGCCCAGGAGCCGAGCGGTGGCGGCCCCGTGGCGTCGGTGATGCGCGACTCGATGAACGCGATCCGGCTCGACTTCGCGGAGGCCAACCAGTGGGTGTTCTACGGGATGGCCATCGCGCTCGGCATCGCGTTCCTTTGCTCGCTGCGGCATCCGGGCACGCGGGTGACGGACGAGAAGCCCGTCGACGCGGCCCGGGGCGGTGCGCAGGCTCCGTAGGCAGGAGCCGGCCCGCGAGTTCGGAGCCCCGTACGGGATGACCTCAGCCGCCGACGGGCTCGGCCTTCTCGGCGGCCGCCTTCGCCGCCTCCGTCCGCTCGACCTCCACCGGTGCGTGGTTCTCCGCAAGTGCGCGCCGCAGCAGGACCGAGTAGCCCACGGCCGCCACAGCACCGATCACCGCGCAGCCCATCCACAGCACGTCGGGACCGGGGCCGTCCACCACCCAGCCCGCCAGAATCGGGGCGACGAAACCCGCCACCGCCCAGGACATGCCCATCACGCCCTGGTAGCGGCCGCGAGCGTGCTCCGGCGCGAGGCGGGCGGTCGCGGCGGCGTTGGTCGGGACGTGCACCATCTCGCCGATCGTCCACACCACCACGGTGGCCGCGAACACCAGGGGCGCACCGGCCAGGGCCGTCGCCCCCGTCCCCGCGGCGAAGAGCAGGGAAGAGACGGTGAGCAACGCGGCCGGCGAGCGCCTGTCGGTGATCTTGTTGACCAGTAGCTGGAACGCCACGATCACGACACCGTTGACTGCGATGACCATGCCGTAGGAGTCGGCCGACAGTCCCTCCGCGGCCATGGTGAGCGGCAGACCCACCCACGGCGCGGTGAAGATCAGGCAGACCAGCAGGTTGAGCAGGACGAGGGTCCGGAACGGTGCGTCCTTCAGCACGTCGAGCACGGTCACCTGCTGCTCGGGAACCGTCCCGGTGCCCGTCGGCAGTTCCGGACGGGTCTCCGACAGTCGTAGAAAGACGATCAGGGCGCACAGGGCCGTCGCCAGGGCGTCGACGACGAACAGCGTTCGGTAGCCCAGGAAGATCGCGGCGCCGCCGCCGAGTGCGGCGACGGCGAAGCCCAGGTTGAGAGCCCAGTAGTTCAGCGCGTATGCCCGCCGCAGTTCGTTCTCGGGCACCATGTCCGCGATCATCGCGCTGATCGCCGGCCGCACGGCCTGCATCGCCACACCCATCAGCAGCACCACGACCGCGATGCCCCAGGCGCTGCGCACCAGGGCGAGCGCGGCGGCGCACGCCGCCCCGGCCAGGTGCATGGAGATCATCGTCGGCCGCCGCCCCCACCGGTCGGTGAGCATGCCGCCCAGCGGCGACCCCGCCACGCCACCGAGGCCGTGCAGTGCGATGACGAGACCCGCGTACCAGGCCGAGTAGCCGAGCTCCTGTGTCAGGTAGAGCGACAAGAAGGTGAGCACGAACGCGCCCGTCCGGTTCACCAGCGTCGAGGTCCACAGCCACCAGAAACCCGGCGGCAGGCCCGCGACGGTCGTACGCGCTGCGCGTCTGAGCGAAGCGATGGACATACGGGAGCCCCCCACGTGGCTGTAATGGTCCTTATCGGCATCCGCAAATTACAGAGCGAAGGGTTCCGGCCGCCACTCAATTGACGGCGAGCGTCAATCGAGTCCGCTCCTCGGGCACGCGCGCGAGGCGCTCGCGGTGTCGATTAGGCTCGGGCGCATGGCCGACGCACCGTACAAGCTGATCCTCCTCCGCCACGGCGAGAGCGACTGGAACGCGAAGAACCTGTTCACCGGCTGGGTGGACGTCAACCTCACGGAGAAGGGCGAGAAGGAGGCAGTCCGCGGCGGTGAGCTGCTGAAGGACGCCGGCCTGCTCCCCGACGTGCTGCACACCTCGCTCCAGAAGCGCGCCATCCGCACGGCGCAGCTCGCGCTGGAGTCCGCGGACCGCCACTGGATCCCGGTCCACCGTTCGTGGCGCCTCAACGAGCGTCACTACGGTGCACTGCAGGGCAAGGACAAGGCCCAGACCCTGGCCGAGTTCGGCGAGGAGCAGTTCATGCTCTGGCGCCGCTCGTACGACACCCCGCCGCCGCCCCTCGAGGACGGCACGGAGTTCTCCCAGTCCGACGACCCGCGTTACGCGACGATCCCGAGCGAGCTGCGTCCGCGCACCGAGTGCCTCAAGGACGTCGTGGACCGCATGCTGCCGTACTGGTACGACGGCATCGTCCCCGACCTGCTGGCCGGCCGCACGGTCCTGATCGCCGCCCACGGCAACAGCCTTCGCGCGCTGGTCAAGCACCTGGACGGCGTTTCCGACGCCGACATCGCGGGCCTCAACATCCCCACGGGCATCCCGCTCGTCTACGAGCTCGACGCCGACTTCAACCCGGTCAAGCCGGGCGGCACGTACCTCGACCCGGCCGCCGCGGCGGCGGCGATCGAGGCCGTGAAGAACCAGGGCAAGAAGTAGCAGGAACGGCGATCAGGCCCCTGACCCGCACCTACGGTGCGGGTCAGGGGCCTTCGTCTGCTGTGTGCCCTCCTTGGGCCCTTCTGTCGCGTCGAGCAGGACCGAGGCGACTATCCGTCAACTTCCCTCGGCGCCGAGGCTCCGGGCTCTGCAGCGCCGTGAGGCGGGAGGTCGACCCTCTCGCGCAGGTATGCCAGTCCGGCTGTGCCGTCGGTGCCAGGGTCGTCACCGATCATCCGCTCCACCAGGTGCAAGTGCCGGGTCTTCCACCGGACCACAGCTGCCCGTAGCCCGGCAGCTTCGCGATCGTCCAGCGCAGCGATTGTCCGGAAAAGCTTGGCGAACTGCATGGACTGCCCACCGCTCGCGTCACCGAGCAGCGGCCGGAACGCGGCGAAACTGGCCACCGGAAGATGCTCGAGCAATGCGAGGAGCCGCTCCAGCAGTTCGACGGTCTCCTCAGCCCGCCGAAACCTCCGCTGATGGGCCGGACCGTCTGGGCACAGGTCAATCAGCGCCTGCCGCACGAGAAGCTCCGCCGACTGATGCACCACCATGAAGAAGTGCTCGTCGCCCCACTGCTCCTGGCGGACTGCAGGCGTCTTCGGATGCAGCAGCTCCGGCAGTCGGAGGTACTGGGCGTTAGGGCTGTCCACGTCGGCTCCCCAACCCTCGTCCACCGGCCAGGTTCGGCCTGGCGCCCGGCCTCGTCGATCGAAGCGTCCTCGGCGTCGACCTCCGGTAGCGGCACCCGGGTCGCCGTGGGCTCGTCGCGATGCGCGGCGGCAGGCCCCGCGTCGTCCGGGCCCCTGGACACCCACGGGCTCCTGAGACGACCGTGATCAACGCACACACAGGGTGACGGGCCAAACGGCCCAGAAAGCACCATTTGCGCCATCAGTGGCATGTCACACACCGTCAACAGAGTGACTTTCGGTCACCGTGCGCCGAAGTGGCGACTCCCGATCTCGTTGCCGCACGGGCCCAGTTCATCTGTCGACAACCGGAACACGGGAACCCCTCGACATCGGACGGTTGTCGGGGTGAGGGCGGCAGGCACGTCGCGGGCGAGCCGGACGGCAGGCGCGTCGTGGACCGCATGAGCCGGACGGCAGCCTTCAGCGCGTCGGTGCCGGCAGGAGCCTCGGGGTGAGCCGTTCCTCGACGGCCGAGTCGCCCTCGCGCGTCACGAGGTATGCGCCCTTGCCCGCCGTCTCCGCGACCGCTTCGACGAGCCGCGTCCCGCGGTAGACGAGGCCCACGCCGTCGTCCGTGCAGTGGGT
The DNA here is from genome assembly GCF_056436245.1 of Streptomyces sp. NPDC043812. Classification (NCBI taxonomy): domain Bacteria; kingdom Bacillati; phylum Actinomycetota; class Actinomycetes; order Kitasatosporales; family Streptomycetaceae; genus Streptomyces; species Streptomyces sp. NPDC043812. The sequence continues at coordinate 16,326 of NZ_JBWKCY010000027.1, read as the reverse complement.
CTCGGGCAGGGTGCCATCGGCGACCAGCCGGTGGACCAGGGGCCTGCGGCCCGCGTCGCTGTCGTAGTGGACGCCGTTGCCGTACGGCAGGTAGCCGAGAGCGTCGGTCACGGGCCGCAGCTCGGGGCCGAAGGAGTCGGTGGTGCCGCCCCGGAACCAGCAGATCGAGCCCGCGCTCACGCCACTGAGCACGACGCCTTGCCTCCAGGCGCGGCGGAAGACTGCGTCGAGGCCGTGGACACGCCACACGGCGAGCAGATTGGCGACCGAACCGCCCATCACCCAGACCACGTCCTGTTCGAGGACCGCGCCCTCGATGTCCTCCAGGTTCGGCATGGGGAACAGGTGCAGGGGTGTCAGATCGAACCCGGCGACGCGTGCCGCCTCATGCATCCGCAGGGTGAAGGCCTCGGCGTCCCCGATCGCCGTGCCCACGTACATCACCCGGGGCCTGCGTCCGTGCGCGCCGGACAGGTCGACGGCGTGATGCACCAGCGCGTCGAAGGTCACGCGGGTGCGGTGTCCGACGCGGTGGCCGCCGGACGTGGCGACGATCGTGGGCTCCGGGGCAGTCATGCCTCGCGACCCTATCCGCACGCCGCACGCCGCACGGGAAGAGGGCCCCGCATCGGCGGAGCCCTCTCCCGTGCGAACAGACCCGGTCAGCCGCAGCAGCCGCCGCACTGGCACGGGGCCCCCGACTGGCAGCCGCAGCCGCAGCCGGAGCCGCAGCCGCAGGCGCCGAGGACGGGCAGGAAGACCAGCTCGGCGGAGGTCGTCTCCCGCTCGGGGTCGGTGACGGGGGATTCGGCCATGGGTGCCTCCTCATGGGCGTACGCGGCATGGGGCGCGTACGCATCACGGGCGGCCCGGAAATGCCGCCTCCGCCCATTGCATGCCCAGCGGACCGGGCGCATCAACGGCGCACACGCGCAAGCGCCCCCGTGTGCGCCGTCGGTGCCGCTACGCGCCCTCGACCGACGTCGGCTGCTGCAGCTCGTCCGCGTGCTCGCCCGTCACCAGGTAGACGACCCGCTTGGCCACCGACACCGCGTGGTCCGCGAAGCGCTCGTAGTAGCGGCCGAGCAGCGTGACGTCGACGGCCGTCTCGATGCCGTGCTTCCAGCGGTCGTCCATCAGGTGCTGGAACAGCGTGCGGTGCAGCAGGTCCATCTCGTCGTCGTCCTGCTCCAGCTGGAGCGCCAGGTCGACGTCCTTGGTGATGATGACCTCGGCCGCCTTCGCCATCAGACGCTGCGCGAGCTGGCCCATCTGCAGGATCGTCGCGTGCAGGTCGTTGGGCACCGCCCGGTCCGGGAAACGCAGCCGGGCGAGCTTCGCCACGTGCTGCGCCAGGTCACCCGAACGTTCCAGGTCGGCGCTCATCCGCAGCGAGGTCACCACGATCCGCAGATCCGTGGCGACCGGCTGCTGCCGGGCCAGCAGGGCGATCGCCCGGGCCTCCAGGTCGTGCTGGAGGTCGTCGACCTTCTGGTCGGCGGCGATCACATTCTCGGCGAGCTTCAGATCGGCATCGAGCATGGCCGTGGTGGCGCGCCCGATCGCCGACCCGACCAGCCGGGCCATCTCGACCAGGCCCTCGCCGATCGAGTCCAGTTCCTCGTGGTACGCGTCCCGCATGGGTGTCCCTCTCTTGATGCGACGGGGTCCGGGTGGGGCTCCGAGACCCACACGCTCCCACGTTCCGTCTTTTAGTGGTCGGGACGCTCCCCCGCAAATGAACCACCACTTTCCCCTTGGTGAACTCTGAGCGACGAGTGTTCGAGCTGCCACCCGTTTGGCTGGGAGAGTGCCCGCGGCCACGCATAACCTGGGGGCATGGACGTGAACGCGGCGGTCGCCGCAGCAGCAGCGATCGCCGGTCTGTGCACCGGCGTCATCGCGGTGCTGGCGTTCCGCTGGAGCGAGCGGGAACAGAAACGCCCCACCCGCACCTCGCTCCACACCGATGCCGTGCTCCCGCCCGGCGTCGATACGGTCCTGTCCGTGCTCCGCTCCTCCGCGGTCGTCCTCGACGAGTCCGACTCCGTCGTCAAGGCCAGCTCCGCGGCGTACGCACTCGGTCTGGTCCGCGGCGGAAAGCTCGCCGTCGAACCGATGCTGCACATGGCCCGCGACACCCGGCGCGACGGAGAGATACGACAGGTCGAGCTGGACCTGCCACGCCGTGGCACCGGCCGCGGCGAAGCCCTCGCCGTCTCCGCCCGCGTCGCCCCCCTCGGTTCCCGTCTCGTCCTGCTCCTGGTCGAGGACCTCACCGAGGCCCGCCGCATAGAGGCGGTCCGGCGCGACTTCGTCGCCAACGTCAGCCATGAGCTCAAGACCCCGGTCGGCGCCCTCTCCCTGCTCTCCGAGGCGGTCATGGACGCCTCGGACGACCCCGAAGCGGTCACCCGCTTCGCCGGCCGTATGCAGATCGAGGCGACCCGGCTCACCAACCTCGTGCAGGAGCTCATCGACCTCTCCCGGGTCCAGAACGACGACCCCCTGGAGGACTCCGAGCCCGTGCGCGTGGACGAACTGGTCGCCGAGGCCATCGACCGCTCCCGGCACACCGCTTCGAACAAGCAGATCACCATGGCCGTCGGGGGCAACTCCCAGACCGCAGGCTCCGGGGGCGGCAACGCCGACCTGCGCATCTGGGGAAACCGCGGCCAGCTCGCAGCCGCACTCGGCAATCTCGTGGAGAACGCCGTCAACTACTCACCCGCTCGTACCCGCGTCGGCATCTCGGCCCGCCGGGTCAACGCCCCCGGGGGCGACCTCATCGAGATCGCCGTCACCGACCAGGGCATCGGTATCTCCGAGAAGGACCGGGAGCGGATCTTCGAGCGGTTCTACCGCGTCGACCCCGCCCGCTCCCGTGCCACCGGGGGCACCGGCCTGGGACTGGCCATCGTCAAGCACGTGGCCGCCTCGCACGGCGGGGAGGTCACCGTGTGGAGCTCCGAGGGTCAGGGCTCCACGTTCACCCTGCGACTGCCCGAAGCGGGAGTCGCCAGGGACCGCTCCACCACCGGCCCGGATCGCGTCGACGAGGACGACGACCGGCCTTACGACACCGATCCGAACAGTGAAATCCCTGCCCCGGAGGTCCTTCCGTGACCCGAGTGCTTGTCGTCGAGGATGAGGAATCCTTCAGCGACGCCCTGTCCTACATGCTCCGTAAGGAGGGATTCGAGGTCGCCGTGGCGACCACGGGTCCCGAGGGGCTCGACGAGTTCGAGCGCAACGGCGCCGACCTCGTCCTCCTCGACCTGATGCTGCCCGGCCTGCCCGGTACCGAGGTCTGCCGCCAGCTGCGCGGCCGCTCGAACGTCCCGGTCATCATGGTGACCGCCAAGGACAGCGAGATCGACAAGGTCGTCGGGCTGGAAATAGGAGCCGACGACTACGTCACCAAGCCCTTCTCCTCGCGGGAGCTGGTCGCCCGCATCCGCGCGGTGCTGCGCCGCCGCGGTGAGCCGGAGGAGGTCACCCCCGCGGCCCTCGAGGCCGGACCGGTCCGGATGGACGTGGACCGCCATGTCGTCACGGTCTCGGGCGGCAAGGTCGACCTCCCGCTGAAGGAGTTCGACCTGCTGGAGATGCTGCTGCGCAACGCCGGCCGGGTGCTGACCCGCATGCAGTTGATCGACCGGGTCTGGGGCGCCGACTACGTGGGCGACACCAAGACCCTGGACGTTCACGTCAAGCGTCTGCGCGCCAAGATCGAGCCCGACCCGGGTGCCCCGCGGTACCTGGTGACGGTCCGCGGCCTGGGCTACAAGTTCGAGCCGTAGACCCTGCATGCGCCGCGCGCGGCATGACGGAAGGGGCGCCCGCCGATGAGGGGGGCGCCCCTTCCGGTGCGTCGGGGCGGGTCAGTGACCCGAGCTGTGCGAGGCGGACGCGGAGTCCGACGGTGTCGTCCCGGCCTCGCCACCCGCGGCCTCCTGGGTGGCGGCACCGCTGGGGCTGCCCGAAGGCGTGCCCGCAGGCGACTGGGTCGCGGCACCCGACGGCGTGCCGGACGGCGTCTGCGCCGGCTTCTCGGCGGGCGGCTTCGGCAGCTCGCTGGGGCCGAAGCCCTTGAAGTAGCTGGTCGCCGGGACGACGAAGGCGGCCATCTTCACGTCGCCGGTCTCGCTGAAGCGGAAGACGACCTCCTGCGCGCTGCCGTCCTTCACCGCCTCGCGGCCGTCGGCGATCACCGCGGAGGCATTGCCCTTGCCGCCGAGGACGACCGAGCCGCCCGCGGGGACGGTGATCTTGCCCGAGCCCTTGGCGGGCTTGAGCGCGACCTGCGAGTCGGAGCCGGGCAGCGTGATCGACTCGAGGGTCTGCGCAGTGGTGCCGTCGTTGAAGATCGTCAGGGCGACGACCGCGGGGCCCTCGGCGTCGATCTCGGGCTGCGTGATGACGGTCGCGTTCTGAAGCTTCAGGTTGTCGACCGCGGTCGCGGCGTTGTCCGGCTTCACCCCGAGGGTCTGCGCGTCGTTGCCCGCACCGCAGGCGGAGAGCGAGGCGATCGAGAAAACGATGGCAGCGCCGGCAAGGGCACCGCGTCGAAGGCTGCTGCTCACGGCGGCGGCATCTCCTTGGACGTACGGACGGCTGATGGGCGGCTGTCACCGGCCTGATGGCGTCAGCTCGCGCTCAGGTTACCGAGCCGCAGGTCGTGCCCCGCACCCGACCCGCCCTTTGCCGGGACCGCTCGTCGGCACGCCGTCGCTCCGAGGGCGTCGCGGTGTTCCGGAAGGGAGCCGATCATGGCGATACGCACGCCGTTCGCAAAACTCCGGTGATCAATTTCCGGCGCCGCCACGCTTTCCTTACGAAATAGCGCCGGTGATCGAATTCGGGATTCGGCGGCTCATCCGTCCGTACGGGTGAGCGATCTGCGAACGGACTACGGGAACCGGCCGGTCGACAACCCGGCAAATCGGGACGTTCGACCCCTTGGGAGGGGGTTGTGCGGTGTGTAACGTGCGCGTTTCTGCCCGCCCGCGCAGCCCTCCCGACCTGCGAATACCCCCTTCCGCTAGTCGCCCGCAGCACGTTGGTATCGCTGTTGTCAAGCCCCGAGATATGCCCTGACCTGCGAAAACGCCATTCAGAAGAAGCCGTATCCGTGTTACTCTGGATAGCCACGGAAGGGGTACCTGTCACATGACGTTCAAGGTTGGCGACACCGTGGTCTATCCCCATCACGGGGCCGCGCTGATCGAGGCCATCGAAACTCGTCAGATCAAAGGCGTGGACAAGACCTACTTGGTGCTCAAGGTCGCTCAGGGCGACCTGACGGTTCGTGTGCCGGCGGACAATGCGGAGTTCGTCGGTGTGCGCGATGTGGTCGGTCAGGACGGACTGGACCGGGTCTTCGAGGTGCTGCGTGCACCGTATGCGGAGGAGCCGACGAACTGGTCCCGTCGCTACAAGGCAAATCTCGAGAAGCTCGCCTCCGGCGATGTCATCAAGGTCGCCGAAGTGGTACGTGACCTGTGGCGCCGCGAGCGTGAGCGCGGGCTTTCCGCCGGTGAGAAGCGGATGCTCGCCAAGGCGCGCCAGATTCTGGTGAGCGAGCTCGCCCTCGCGGAGAACACCAACGAAGACAAGGCCGAGGCTCTGCTCGACGAGGTCCTCGCGTCCTGACGCACGATTAATGCCGCGGTGCCCGCTGACACGCTGGAGAAATCCAGTATGTCGCCGGGCGCTGCGGCATGTCCGTCCACTGCCCGTACATCCGTCGGCCGTCGCAGGTGCACGGCACCGTGCGATGTTGTGGTGTGCCGGGCCCGGGCGGCTGGCGCAGACCAGGGGTCACGGAAGGGTCCGGTCAAGCGTCGCGCCCGGCACTCCCCCGACCCAGGGCCGGGGGTACCCCCAGGCCATACCCATGTCGGCCGCGGAAACAAACCTGCCGGAGTGCAACCGATGTCAGACCAACCGCGCCCCCCTCGCACCGCAGCCGTGATCCCGGCCGCCGGCCGGGGCGTACGCCTCGGACCGGGCGCCCCCAAGGCTCTGCGTGTGCTGAACGGCACGCCCATGCTCGTCCACGCGGTCCGCGCCATGGCCGCATCCCGTGCTGTCTCGCTCGTCGTCGTCGTGGCTCCGCCCGACGGCGCCCCCGACGTCAAGCGCCTCCTCGACGCCCATGCGCTCCCCGAGCGGACCGACTACCTCGTCGTCCCCGGCGGCGAGACCCGCCAGGAGTCCGTGCGCCTGGGCCTCGACGCGCTGCCCGAGGGCGTCGACATCGTCCTCGTCCACGACGCCGCGCGCCCGCTGGTGCCCGTCGACACCGTGGACGCCGTCATCGAGGCCGTGCGTGACGGCGCCCCCGCGGTCGTCCCCGCGCTGCCGCTCGCCGACACCGTCAAGGAGATCGAGCCCGCCCCGCAGGGCGAGCCCGAACCGGTCGTCGCCACCCCCGAGCGGGCCCGGCTGCGCGCTGTGCAGACCCCGCAGGGCTTCGCGCACGCCACCTTGGTCCGCGCGCACGAGACCGTCACCGACAACGTCACCGACGACGCGAGCATGGTCGAGCAGCTCGGGGTCAAGGTCGTCGTCGTACCCGGCCACGAGGAAGCGTTCAAGGTGACCCGGCCGCTGGATCTCGTACTGGCCGAGGCCGTACTCGCCCGCAGGAGGGCCAACGATGGCTTCTGAGCCGCAGCGCAGCACCCCGCCGATCCCGCTCGTCGGCATCGGCACCGATGTGCACGCCTTCGAGAAGGGCCGCGAACTGTGGTGTGCGGGGCTCCTCTGGGATGACGCCGACGGTTACGGCCTGGCCGGCCACTCCGACGGTGACGTCGCCGCCCACGCCGCCTGCGACGCCCTGTTCTCCGCCGCCGGCATCGGCGACCTCGGTGCGCACTTCGGCACCTCGCGGCCCGAGTGGTCCGGCGCGTCCGGCGTCAGCCTGCTCGCCGAGGCCGCGCGGATCGTGCGTGCCGAGGGGTTCGAGATCGGGAATGTCTCCGTTCAGGTGATCGGCGTTCGGCCGAAGATCGGCAAGCGGCGCGAGGAGGCGCAGAAGGCGCTCTCCGCGGCGGCCGGAGCACCCGTGTCCGTGTCGGGCACGACCACCGACGGACTCGGCCTGACCGGCCGGGCCGAGGGGCTCGCCGCCATCGCCACCGCGCTCGTGGTCCGGACCGCCTGACTCCGCTTCGGCGGTGCCTGTCTGCCGCGTCACATTGTTGTCCCGCGTCCTCCACAAGGGGCGCGGGGCACTGCCGGTGGGCCACTACCCTTGTTGCGTGACCATTCGCCTGTACGACACCAGCGCCCGGCAGATCCGTGACTTCGCCCCCCTCGTGCCGGGTTGTGTCTCGATCTACCTGTGCGGTGCGACCGTGCAGGCCGCTCCGCACATCGGGCACATCAGGTCGGGCCTCAATTTCGACATCATGCGCCGCTGGTTCGAGTACCGCGGCTACGACGTGACGTTCGTACGGAACGTCACGGACATCGACGACAAGATCATCAACAAGTCGGCCGAGCAGGGCCGCCCCTGGTGGTCGATCGGCTACGAGAACGAGCGCGCGTTCAACGACGGTTACGAGGCGCTCGGCTGCCTTCCGCCCACCTACGAACCGCGCGCCACCGGCCATGTCACCGAGATGGTCGAGATGATGCAGGGCCTCATCGAGCGCGGGCACGCCTACGAGGCCGACGGCAGCGTCTACTTCGACGTGCGGTCCTTCCCCGACTATCTGTCCCTGTCCAACCAGGACATCGACGATCTGCGTCAGCCCGCCGAGGAAGGCATCACGGGCAAGCGCGACTCCCGCGACTTCGCCATGTGGAAGGCCACCAAGCCCGGCGAGCCCGACTGGGGGACCCCCTGGGGACGCGGCCGTCCCGGCTGGCACCTGGAGTGCTCGGCGATGGCCCACAAGTACCTGGGCTCCGCCTTCGACATCCACGGCGGCGGTCTCGACCTGATCTTCCCCCACCACGAGAACGAGATCGCCCAGGCCAAGGCCTTCGGCGACGACTTCGCCTCGTACTGGGTGCACAACGCCTGGGTCACCATGAGCGGCGAGAAGATGTCCAAGTCGCTCGGCAACTCGGTGCTCGTGAGCGAGATGGTCAAGAACTGGCGCCCGATCGTGCTGCGCTACTACCTCGGCACCCCGCACTACCGCTCGATGATCGAGTACAGCGAGGAGGCGCTGCGCGAGGCGGAATCCGCGTTCGCGCGCATCGAGGGCTTCATCCAGCGCGTGGTCGAGAAGGCGGGGGGCGTGGTCGCGCCCGCCGAGGAGGTGCCGCCGGCGTTCGCGGAGGCCATGGACGACGACTTCGGGGTCCCTCAGGCCCTCGCGATCGTCCACACCACCGTCCGCCAGGGCAATTCCGCACTCGCCGCCGACGACAAGGAAGCCGCTGTCGCCCGCCTCGCCGAGGTCCGCGCCATGCTCGGCGTCCTCGGCCTCGATCCGCTCGACGACCACTGGGCCGGCGAGGACGGCGGCCGCGGCGACGACCTGCACGGAGTCGTCGACACGCTCGTGCGTCTGGTGCTGCAGCAGCGCGAGGCCGCCCGCAGCCGCAAGGACTGGGCGACCGCCGACGCAATCCGCGATCAGCTCAGTCAGTCCGGACTCGTCGTCGAGGACGGCCATGACGGCCCGCGGTGGACGCTCGCACCGCGCTGACCCGCAACAATGTGCCGCCCGGCCTCCCGGGCGGCACACTTCAAGTGAGGCCCGCTCCCGGCACTCCGGATCGGCAGGGAGCCCGGGGGCCGGCCCCCGGGCCGGCAGCACCTCACCCACGTACGCATTCACGATCCACGAAGAATCAGGGAAACAGGTAGTCATGGCCGGGAACAGCCAGCGCAGGAACCGCCGCACGTCCAACAAGAAGGGCGCGACGGTCGGCAGCGGTGGCAAGCGGCGCCGCGGCCTCGAGGGCAAGGGCCCCACACCCCCCGCATCGGCTCGCAAGGGCCACAAGAAGAACCGCGTCGCCAACGCCCAGGCCAAGCAGGCCGCACGGCGTCCCGTCGCCCGCCGCGGCGGCAAGGGCAGCTCGGAGATGGTCGTCGGCCGCAACCCGGTCTTCGAGGCGCTGCGTGACGGCGTGCCCGCCTCCACCCTCTACGTCCAGCAGTTCATCGACAATGACGAGCGCGTCCGCGAGGCCCTCCAGCTCGCGACCGGCCGCGGCAACATCAACATCATGGAGGCGCCGCGCCCCGAGCTCGACCGGATGACGAACGGGCTCAACCACCAGGGTCTGGTGCTGCAGGTCCCGCCGTACGAGTACGCGCACCCCGAGGACCTCGCGGCCGCCGCCTTCGACGACGGCGAGGACCCGTTGATCGTCGCGCTCGACGGGGTCACCGACCCGCGCAACCTCGGTGCCGTCGTGCGGTCCGTGTCCGCGTTCGGCGGCCACGGCGTGGTCGTGCCCGAGCGGCGCGCCGCCGGCATGACCGCAGGCGCCTGGAAGACGTCGGCGGGCACCGCCGCGCGCACCCCGGTCGCCCGCGCCACCAACCTGACCCGCGCCCTGGAGGCGTACCAGAAGGCCGGACTCACGGTCGTCGGCCTCGCCGCCGACGGGGACACCGAGGTCGGCGACCTGGAAGCCCTCGGCGGCCCGGTCGTCATCGTGGTCGGCAGTGAGGGCAAGGGCCTGTCCCGCCTGGTCGGCGAGACGTGCGACGCCCTCGTCCGCATCCCGATGCCGGGCGGCGCGGAGTCCCTGAACGCGGGAGTCGCGGCCGGTGTCGTCCTCTACGAGGCGGCCAAGCACCGCGCCTGATTCCTCCGGCGTCGCGCACGCGGACAGACCCGGTAACGGACGGTCGAAAAGGTTCAATAGGCGCTCTTGACGGGTCTCGGACAGATCGGGCCCGTCAGGGCCGTGCCCTAAACACACGTCACTCGGTTAGATGAGTGTGGACACCAGAACGCCCCGGTCCGGGTTCGACGATCAGCCTGCGCTGAGCATGGTCAAGGTGAACTGCGATCCTGCGCAGGTCATCGTCAGCCACGCCAGCTTCCGGGTGCAGCTCGCCCGGAGCCCGCGCCCCGCACGTGCCCTCACGGACACCGCACTGCTCGCCTCCGTCGGCGTCGCGGGCACGTCCGCACGCCGCAGGGCACCCGTCGTGTGGAGCGGCAGGTCCGCCCCCGGGGACTCGGGGGCGACAGGACTCCTCCAGGCGGTGCGCAACACCACCCTGGAGCACGATCCGTACAACGCCGGCGCCACCCAGGTCATCCCGCGCATCGACCTCGGCACCGACACCGTGCAGCACCCCGCGGTCACCGGCACCGGTATGCCCGGGCAACGTGACAGGCCCCTGCTGCCGCCCATGCGCCAGGCCGTCGGTGCTTACGACGCCCCCGCCACGCCCTACGCCCCGGATCCGTACGACGACTACGGACCGGAGCCGTACGAGGAGGAGATCGACCGCACCACCACCGCCGACGCGCCCGCCGACCAGCGGCCGGCCGGCGACCCCACACGGCACGCCTACTACCCCGGGCGCCGGCTGAACCTCGGCGTGGTGCTTCTGCCGCTGCGCGTCTTCCTCGGCCTCATCTGCATCTATGCCGGCATGGGCAAACTCTGCGACCCCGTCTACTTCGAGGGCGGCGACCGTGGCTCCATGGTCAGGTGGCTGAGCTCGCTCCACCCCTGGGCCCTCGCGGAACCACTGCGCGACTTCGCCCTCGCCCATCCCGTCGGCGCCGGACTCACCGTCGCCTTCCTCCAGGTCGTCGTCGGCGTCCTCACCGTCCTCGGACTGTGGCAGCGCGTGGCCGCCGTCGTCGGTGCCCTCCTGTCCGCCGCGCTGATCCTCACCGTCAGCTGGAAGAACGTCCCCGTCTACGACGCGCCGGACTTCATCTTCCTCGCCGCCTGGTCCCCGCTGGTCATCGCCGGCGCACCCGTCTACTCCGTCGACGGCCGCCTCGCGGGCGAAGCCTGGCGCACCCTCGGACCGCGCTCCGAGATCTGGGACCTGCGCCGCCGCGTCCTGCGTCGCGGCGGCCTCGTCGCCGCCGTCGTCGTCGGTCTCACCATGCTCATCGGCTCGATGCTGGGCGGCGCCGTCCGCTCGACCCAGATGGTCACCGTCCCCGGCCCCGGCCAGGACCCGGTCAACCACCTGCCCGGGTCCCCGCTCCCGCAGGAGCCGGGTGCCGAGCGCAGCTCCTCCGGAGTGCGCAAGGACAAGCCGTCCCCGTCCGCCACCCGCTCCAAGACCCCCTCGGCGAAGACCTCGACACCCGCCGAGGGCACGGTCCGCGAGAGCGGAAGCGCCGGCAGTGCGCCCAGCCAGACCCAGGGCACCGGCCAGCGGCCGCCGACGGGCTCACAGCCCGCCCCGCCGCCGTCCACCAGCTCCGGCCCCACGGCAAGCGGCGGGACCGGCTCAGGGGGCACCACCGGCGGCTCGAGCGGCGGCTCGTCGGGATCCGGCGGCAGCAGCGGCGGCTCGTCCGAAGGCGGCAGGGTGATCGGCGGCCTGCTGGGCTGAGGAACACCGACCCACACGCGCGGAGGGCGGCCACCGGACCGGTGGCCGCCCTCCGCGCGTACGCCCGCCTCAACGCGTCTGCGACGCAAGCTCCTTGGCGGCCTCGGTCAGGTCCTTCGCCGTGTCGATCGCCCGCCAGTACGCCCCCTGCGGCAGCGGATAGCCCGCCAGCCGCCGCTCACGCGCCAGCCGCGGGAACGTCGTGCGCTCGTGGTCGCCCACATCGGGCAGCAGTCCGGTGAACTCCGCGGAGAACACATACACGCCGGCGTTGATGAGATACGGGGACGGCGGGGACTCGATGAAGTCCGTGATGTGCCCGAACGCGTCCGTCTCCACCGCGCCCCACGGAATCCGTGGACGGGCCAGCGCCAGGGTCGCCGAGGCATCCCGTTCCGTGTGGAAGGCGGCCATCTCGCGCAGCGAGAAACGGGTCCAGATGTCGCCGTTCGTCGCGTACCACGGCTGATCCCGGTGCGGCAGGCTCGCCGCCGCGTACTTCAGACCTCCGCCGCGGCCCAGCGGTTCCGACTCCACGACCGTCGTCACCCGCAGCGGCAACTCGGCGCTCTCCAGCCAATCCTGGAGCACCTCGGCGAGATGTCCGCAGGAGACGACGGCGTCCGTCACGCCCTCGGCCGCCAGCCAGGCCAGCTGATGCCCGATGATCGGCGTCCCCGTGCCGGGGATCTCGACCATCGGCTTCGGGCGGTCGTCGGTGTACGGGCGCAGCCGCGAGCCCTGGCCGCCTGCCAGGACCACGGCCTGCGTCGGATACGTAGGCGTTTGCATGCCGTGAACGATATGCGCCCCCGCGGACACGACACGGACCGGACCCGCCTGGGCGGGTCCGGTCCGTGAACCGGCGTGGCCGGGTGCCTCGCGCCTCGGCGCCCCCTACGTCAGTGCCCCAGGGCCTGCTGCGAGACGCCTGTGGCGAACGAGGTGTCGCAGACGGGCCGGGAGAAGCGCTGCGCCTGCGTCGGGCCGTAGCGGTCGACGGCGGCCCGGCCGAGCGACTGGGCGATCGACATGCAGTGGTGGGCGAGCGAGGGACGCGCCTCGACCGCGCGCTGGAGATGCGTGAGCGCGACGCCAGGGTCCTTCGTCTGGAGCTCGGTGAGCAGCTGTTCGCGCAGAACATCCTGCGGGGCGCGGGACGCGGCGCGTGTGGACACCTTCTCGGACGAGGCGGTGAGCATCTGCGACTCGGTGGCCTGGCCCGCCCACGGGACGCTGGAGATCGCGAGCGTTCCGGAGAGCACCAGGACGACGGGCAGAACAAGGGCGAGAGTGCGGCCGATTCGGCGGGCTGTGTGGGTCACGCGAGCGAGCGTAGCGGCCAGTGATGATTTGGCGACATTTAGTCACTCAAGCGGGGGATGGTTCGAGACCACTTTTCGAATCGCGTGTTGACGACCGGGGTTGAATTGCCCTTGTGCGGACCGTTTTCTGCGGACTGCACGAAAAGCCGGGCCCCGCACGTCGAGTGCGGGGCCCGGCCCTGGTGCCTGTTGCTGCGGGGTCAGTCGCTGAGGCGCTCGCCCGTCGACGTCGAGAAGACGTGCAGCTCGCCCGGGCGCGGCACGACGTGCAGCTCGCTGCCCTTGTCCGGCACGCTGCGGCCGCCGACCCGGACGACGAGGTCCTTGTGCTCGCCGCCGACCTGGGCGGAGCCGTAGACGTAGCCGTCGGCGCCGAGCTCCTCGACGACGTTCACGGCGACGGCGAGGCCGGCCGGGGCGTCATCGCTGTCCTTGGACAGGGACTTGGCTGCCGCGCCGCCGTGCTCGAGCACGTCGAAGTGCTCGGGGCGGACGCCGACCGTCACGGTGGTGTCGCCCTTGTCGGCGGCGGCGGACAGGGCCTCGCGGGAGACCGGGACGACGCTGTTGCCGAACTTCACACCACCGTCGGTGATCGGGACCTCGACCAGGTTCATGGCCGGGGAGCCGATGAAGCCGGCGACGAAGAGGTTGGCCGGGCGGTCGTACATGTTGCGCGGCGAGTCGACCTGCTGGAGCAGACCGTCCTTGAGCACGGCGACCCGGTCGCCCATGGTCATGGCCTCGACCTGGTCGTGCGTGACGTACACGGTGGTGATGCCGAGGCGGCGCTGGAGGCTCGCGATCTGCGTACGCGTGGAGACGCGGAGCTTGGCGTCGAGGTTCGACAGCGGCTCGTCCATGAGGAAGACCTGCGGCTCACGCACGATGGCACGGCCCATGGCGACGCGCTGGCGCTGACCGCCGGAGAGCGCCTTGGGCTTGCGGTCCAGGTAGTCGGTGAGGTCGAGGATCTTCGCGGCCTCTTCGACCTTCTTGCGGATCTCGCTCTTGTTGACGCCCGCGATCTTGAGGGCGAAGCCCATGTTGTCGGCGACGCTCATGTGCGGGTAGAGCGCGTAGTTCTGGAACACCATGGCGATGTCCCGGTCCTTGGGCGGCAGGTGCGTGACGTCGCGGTCACCGATCCGGATGGACCCGCCGTTGACGTCCTCGAGACCCGCGAGCATGCGCAGGGAGGTGGACTTGCCGCAGCCGGACGGGCCGACGAGTACGAGGAATTCGCCGTCCTCCGTCTCGATCTCGAGCTGATCGACGGCGGGCTTCTCGGAACCCGGGTAGATCCGGGTTGCCTTGTCGAACGTGACAGTAGCCATGGTGCATGGCTCCCTTCACCGGCAGGAACGTGCCGGACGATCCGTTGTAAGGGGAGTGGTCCAGTCCACCGCAGTGGACCTGCCGTGACGCTACCTGGCGATGCGGGATCTGTCAGCAGCCGTGGGCCGGTGAAATTCTCGACCGGGGCGGCGCGGAGGTTGGTTACACTGCTACGGCTGCCTCCTTAGCTCAGCTGGCCAGAGCACCGCTCTTGTAAAGCGGGGGTCGTCGGTTCGAACCCGACAGGAGGCTCCAGCGAAAAGACCCCCAGCTGATCAAGGCTGGGGGTCTTTGACATCCACGGCTGACATCAACAGCTGCGGTCACTCACGGCCGGGCCGCCTCTTGAGCAGCCGGTCCATGTGGCTGATCGCCTCTCGCTGTGTGTCCTGCACCACGTGCGTATAGACGTCCATGGTGAGGCTGATCTGACTGTGGCCGAGGATCTCCATCACGACGCGGGGAGCGACCCCGGCGGCCGTGAGCAAGGTTGCGCAGCCGTGGCGCGCGTCGTGCAGCCGGACGAGCCGGAGACCGGCCGCCTCGCTGACGCGGACGAACGACCGGTGCACATTCCGCGGCTCGACCGGCCGTCCGGTACGGGTGGTGAAGACGTAGCCCCTGGCGTTCCAGTCAATCCCGGCATCCGCGTATGCCGTCCTCTGTCGCATCCGGTGCCAGCGCAGGGGAGCGATGCACATGGCCGGCAGGGGCACGGCACGGGAGCGACGCCCCTTGGTCTCGTCGTTGTAGAGCACCCCGCGTCGGCGCTGTACCTGCTGGCGGACCAGGAGGACGCGGTTCTCCAGGTCGATGTCCTGCCAGCGCAGACCGACGATCTCACCGCGCCGCAGACCCATGGCGATGGCGAGCACGAAGGCCGCGTACAGCGGGTCGCGGCGGGCCGCTGCGAGGAAGTCCAGGGTCTCGTCGAGAGACCACGGACTCAGCTCGCGCGGGGCGGCCCGCGGAGGCTCCACGAGCTTGGCCACGTTCCGGGTGATCAGTTCCTCGCGGCAGGCGGCAGAGAGGGCCGTACGCAGCACGCGATGCGATTCCTTGGCCGTCGCCGCAGTCGTCTTCTTCTCCAGCTGGAGGAGGAAGCGGCGGACGTCGGGAGCACTGAGGGACTCCAGGCGCTTTGTGCCGAGCATCGGGGCGAGGTAGAGGCGCACGTGTGCTTCGTACTTGTCGTACGTGCTGAGCTTGCGCCGAGGCTTGATCACGCTGTCCAGCCAGTACGCCAGCCAGTCGGAGAGTTTGGCCGACCGGGTGGGAACCGGGGTGCCGCTCGCCACCTTGTCGAGGAGGTCACGGCGCTTGGCGTCGCACTCGGCCCAGGTCTTGCCGTAGGCGAACTTGCGGGCGCGGGTGCCGTCCGGCTGGAGGACGTAGACGGCTGCCTGGAAGCGGCCGTCCTTGCGCTTGGTGATGGTGCCCGCGCCGTTGGGGTTGCGCTTGCGCTGGGAGGCCATCACGCAGCCTCCTCGATCTCGCGCGTGACGAAGTCCCTTACGGCGTCTGCGGGTACGCGGCGGGACCGGCCGATGGTGATGGAGGTCAGGCGGCGCGAGCGGATGAGGTCGTAGACCGTGGAGCGTCGATGACCTTCTCTGCAACGAGCTTGGCCAGCACTGTGCGCAGCTGGGTCCGGCCGATCTCCAGCTCCTTCTCGAGCGTGCGCTCAGAGGGCAGCTTCTCGCCGGGCTTGAGCCGCCCCGAGGCCACCCACTCGCGAATCGTGCGGTAGACCCGCTCCGACTTCGGTCCCATCCCTTGAGCCCACTCCCTGATGTCATCAGCTGGCGCGGACCAGCGTAGCTGCCGGGGCTGACCGCCAACAGATGACGATCACTGGACCCAAGGCTGTGTCGGGGGTGAGTAGAAACCTTCTCTACGGGTTCAAGCGCGGCGCGCGCCGCGGCCCCCGGCCGCGGGCTTGCCTCTGTCTTCGCCCGGTTGCCCCCGGCCGGGCGGCGGCGCACCGAGCGCGGACACCAACCGTCAGAGAAAGGCCGGCATGGCGCTGGGGCCGGTCGGCTCCACGGCTTTAGAGGTCATCTCATTTGGCTGACTCGGTAGGCTATGGGCCGTGGTGGGGATCGTTGAGCGGCTGGTGCCGGATGAGTTGTGGGAGTTGTTCCA
>NZ_JBWKCY010000026.1:0-115136 GCF_056436245.1 Streptomyces sp. NPDC043812 | reverse complement strand
ATCGACACGCTCGGCAAGCGGTACTTCGGTACCGACCGGGACTTCAAGTCCAACCTCGACCGCAGCGCCCGCCGCGCGGCCTGGCGGATGATCCGTCGGGAGGAAGGGCTGGACGACTTCTGAAGCGAGTGGGGCCCGGTGCGTGGGTATCGCACCGGGCCCCAGTTGTCGTACGTCCGCCGATTCAGTGCGCGGCGGCCATCCGCACGAAGCCGTCCCATGCCTTGACCCCGACAGCCAGCACGGGGCCGACACAGCGCTTCGAGTCTCGGACGAGGACACCTTCGCTGGTTGCGGCAACCTCCAGGCACTGGCCGCCTTCAGCGCCGCTGTAACTGCTCTTGAACCAGGCCAGTTCAGTGGCCACTGACTCGCTTACCGCGGCGTTCATAGCTCTCCCAGCAACTTCGCGATGTGGTCCAGGCTCTCCTGCGGGCTGAGCGCCTGGCTTCGGATAATCCCATAACGGGCCGCCGCAAGGCTCGTCTCATCGCGCCTAGTCAGAAGATTGCTGCGTCCCTGGACCTCGGCATACATGAACTGCTCCCCACCCCGCCGGGTGATCACCGTGAACGGGCCGTCCACCCCGGCGTTGTCCTCCCGGGCCAGCGGCATCACCTGCAGCTCAACGTTACGCTTCTCGCCGATCAGGAACAGATGCTCAAGCTGCCCTCGGAGCACGGCCTTCCCACCGAGCAACCTGCGCAGCAAGGACTCTTCCATGACGAAGCTCAGAAGCGGGGCGGGCCAGCGATTGAAGATCTCTTGTCGCGCGAGGCGAGCGGCAACTCGGAGTTCAATCGTTTCCTCGTCCAGCAACGGGCGGCGCATGGCAAGGATGGCCCGCATGTACTCCTCGGTCTGAAGGAGCCCGTTGACCACGAGCGTGTCGTACGCACACAGCTCAACCGCTTCCGCCTCCAGCCGAGCCATGTCTCTGAAGAACGACGGATACTGGGCCCGAGCCACCTCCTCCTTCAGGGCCGTCAGCAACCCCCCGGCCCCCAACACCTCATCCGCCTTCTCAATGAACTGAGGCTGCGGAATCCGCCTCCCCTGCTCAATAGACGCCACCGTGTCCGCCGAGTACCCCAGCCGCTTCCCGAACTCCGCCCGCTCCAGCCCCGCCCGCGTCCGCAGCAGCTTCAACTGCCGTCCGAACGCGGTCACCACACCCGTCCCCGGCTCATCCTCCGGCCGCTGCTGCCGCCGCGCCGCCGTCTCCTCGTCCCGCACCTCGGTCACCGCTGTGCCGCCTCTCCCCGCGTACCGTCCCGTACAGCGCCCGCGCCCGCTCCGTACGAAGGTCCGTAAGCGGCGCGTCACCACTGGTCACGCTAGGCCACAGCGCGCCACCGTGAGTGCATGACCGCAACACAATCACCCGTCACGGTGCACCAGTTCACGATGCGCTTCAGCTCCACCCCGCGCGGCGCCCGCCGCGCCCGGCGCATGTGTGAGCACTGCCTCGACGCCTGGCGTCCCGTACGACAGCGACGCCCACGACGTCGTCACGCTCGTGGCCGCGGAGCTGTGCGCCAACGCCGTCCAGCACGGGCACGTCCCGGGCCGGGACTTCCAGGTGCATATGACGGCCTCCCCGTCGACCCGCACCGTACGGATCGAGGTCACCGACACCCGTGGAGAGAACGTCCCCCTCTCCCCGCCGACCCGTCACCGGACGGCGAGAGCGGGCGCGGCCTGCTGCTGGTCGCGGCGCTGGCCGACCGCTGGGGCTGTTCGGCGCGCGCCGGAGGCGGGCCCGGCAAGACGGTCTGGGCCGAGTGCACCGCTTACCCGGCATGACCTGATCACGCAAGCGGCACCCCCGCAGGTTGGACGCGCACGACCTCGCCCGGAAGACTGACCCCCGAACACATCGGAGACTCTGAAGACCTCTGAAGTCGTCTTCGGACACTCGACGCGGGCGGGGGCCAGGACCAGGTGCCGGACGGACGACGGATCGCGGGGCGCTACGAGCTGCTGGAGCAGTTCAGTCACGGGGGCATGGGGGACGTGTGGCGCGGCTACGACGCCGTGCTGGACCGGCCGGTCGCCGTGAAGCTGATCCGCCCGCAGGCCGTGACGTCGCCGCATCTGGCGGAGGAGTTCGCGAAGCGGTTCCGGCGCGAGGCCCGGGTCACCGCGCGCATCCAGCACCCGGGGGTGCCCCAGGTGTTCGACGCGGTGCTCGACGAGTCGTACGAGCAGCTGTTCCTGGTGATGGAACTGGTCGACGGCGTGCGGCTGACCGCGTACGTGAGCCCGGACCGGCCTCCGCTCCCCGTCAGCTGGGCGGTGGCCGTGGCGGCGCAGGTGGCGACCGTGCTGTCGTACGCGCACGACGTGCCCGTCGTCCACCGCGACCTGAAGCCCAGCAACGTCCTCGTCGCCCGGGACGGCACGGTGAAGGTGCTGGACTTCGGCATCGCGGCGATCCTGCGCACGGACGTCACCAAGCTGACCGCCACGGGCAGTCCGGTTGGCACGTACCAGTACATGGCGCCGGAGCAGGTGCGCAGCGCCCGGGTGACACCACACACAGACCTGTACGCGCTCGGGTGCGTGCTGCACGAACTGCTCTGCGGACAGCCGCTGTTCGCGGGGGACAGCGAGTGGCAACTGATGATGCAGCACGTCAACGCGGCCCCGGTGCCGCTGCGCCGGCTGCGGGCCGACGTACCGGAGGCCCTGGAAGAACTCGTCCTGCACCTGCTCCGCAAGGCGCCCGAGGCGCGCCCGGCGGACGTGCAGGAGGTGTACGAGCGGCTGCGCCCCCACCTGCCCGTGCCCGGCGAGGAGTCCGAACCCGAGGCGGCGGGGCTCGCCGGGGCGCCCGACCCGACCGGGATCTTCCGCCGCCCCTACGCGCCCCGCTCGCGCGCCGGAGCCACGGGCGCGCGGCAGAACGCGGCCGGCGCCGGGCCGGACGCGGTTCCAGCACCCGTGCTGCCGCCCGCCCAGCGTGACGAGCTGCGGGAGCAGATCCGCGAGGTGTACGAGCACTGCGCCGCGCTGTGGGACGAGGACCGCTTCTCGCAGGCGGCCGAAGTGGTCGGCGAGATGATCGAGGCGGCCGCCCGGGTGCTCGGCGCGGAGAGCAAGGCGGTCCTCGCGCTCCGCAGGCGCCGGGCGTTCAGCCGTCAGCTTGCGGGTGATCACCGGTCCGCGTTGCCGGAGTTCGAGGCCCTGGCGGACGCGTATGGGCGTGTCAGCGGGCCGAGCAGCGAGGAGGCCCTGGACTGCCGGGCGCAGGCGGCGCGCTGCCGTGGCGAACTCGGGCAGGTGACCGAGGCGCTGGCCGGGCTGCACGGTGTGCTCGACGCCGTCCGCGCCGTCGACGGTGACGTGAGCGAGAACGCGGTGGAGCTGCGCCGCGACATCGGCATGCTGCTGCTGGCCCAGCAGCGGGCGGCGGAGGCGTACGACGTCCTGGAGCCGCTGCACACGGACCTGTGCGTGGTGCTGGGCCCGGACGACGAGCTGACCGCCGAGGTGGCCGAGACCCTGGCGGTGATCCGTCTGGATCTCGACGGCGACAGTGCCGGTTCCTCGGCCTGACCTGGCCTTTGCCCGCACCGCGGGCGGCCGGGGCACTAGGATCTCCGCATGCCGCAGCTCGCCTTCGACATCGGTTTCTTCGCCGAACTCCCCAAGCTCCAGCCCCCGGTGAGAAAGGGTGTGCTCGACGCCTGGGAGAAGTTCAACCGGCTCACTCTGGACCAGCTCTTCCAGGATCAGGGTCTGAAGCTGGAAAGCCTCGTGAAGGCGAAGGACAAGCAGATCCGGACGATCCGCATCGACCAGTTCTGGCGTGGTGTAGTGCTCGCACCGCCCTCCGGGGACACCTTCGTCCTGCTGAGGGTCATGGCTCACGACAAGGCCATCGCCTGGGCCATGAAGCAGAAGTCCAGCATCAACGAGGTCACGCGCGCGGTCGAGATCCGGGACGCGGCGACCCTGGACGAGATCACGCCGGCCTATGAGCGGGTGGCCGAGTCGTCGCCGAAGCCCCGGCTGTTCGCGAAGTTCTCCGACGGGGACCTGAAGGCTCTCGGCATCGACGACGAGACACTGCGGCAGGCCCGGTCGCTCGTCGACCAGGAGCAGCTGGACGTCTTCGCGCCGCTGCTGCCGCAGGACCAGCGGGAGGTGCTGCAGTACCTGGCCGCGGGCTGCACGGTGGAGGAGGTCTGGCAGGACATCGTGGCGCCGGCGCTTCAGGCATCCACGCAGCCGGTGGACACGCGAGACTACGAGACCGCGATCCAGTACACCCGGGCGCGTATCGCGCTGGTGACGGCTCCCGAGGAGCTGCGGGACATCCTCGAGAAGCCCTTTGCGGCCTGGCGGGTGTTCCTGCACCCCTCCCAGCGGAAGGTGGCCTACCGGGCGTCGTACTCGGGCCCCGCGCAGGTCACGGGCGGGCCTGGCACCGGCAAGACCGTTGTCGCGCTGCACCGAGTGAAACACCTGCTCGGCCACCTTCGCGAAGGCGACCGCATCCTCCTCACCACCTACACCAACGCGCTCGTCGGCGCACTCCGATCGGGCCTGGAGTCCTTGGTGGACGACCCGGAGCTGCGCGCACGCGTGGACACGTCCACCGTCGACGGCTTCGCGAGCCGGGTCGTCGCGGAGGCACCGGACGCGGTCCCGCTGCGGCCGCTGATGAACAACGAGGAGGTGAGCCGCTGGGGCAAGGCCGCCAAGGTGACGGGCTTCACCGGCAGCGCGCAGTTCCTCGCCCAGGAGTACCGGCATGTCGTCCTGGCGCAGGGCATCACCACCCTGGCCCAGTACGAGGCGGCGGACCGGCGGGGCAGGGGCAGCCGGCTGACAACCGCCGAGCGGCCGCTGGTGTGGGAGACGGTGGAGCGGTTCACGGCCGACCTGGCCGCGGACGGGGCCCGGACCTGGCTGCAGACGTGCGCGGAGGCGGCACGGCTGCTGGAGGCGACGGGGCCGCCGTACCGACACGTCGTGGTGGACGAGGCGCAGGACCTCCACCCGGCGCAGTGGAGGCTGCTGCGCGCGGCCGTCCCCGCCCGCCCGGACGACCTGTTCATCGCGGGCGATCCGCACCAGCGCATCTACGACTCGCGGGTGTCGCTGAAGTCGCTGGGCATCAAGGTGGCCGGACGGTCGGTGAAGCTGCGCAAGAACTATCGCAGTACCCAGGAGATCCTGCGCTGGTCCACCGCCCTGCTGATCGGCCGCCCGATCGCCCAGCTCGAAGACGAGGGCCGCAACGAGACCCTGCTCGGTTACCGCTCCGCCCTCCACGGCGACGGCCCCGTCGTACGGGACGCGTCGACCGAGGAGGCCGAACTGGACCTGCTCGTCGAGCAGGTGAAGGCGTGGATGGACGCGGGTGTCGGCGCCGGGGAGATCGGGGTCAGCGCCCGGTTCAACAAGACGTGCGCGAAGGCGGTCGCCCGCCTGAAGGACGCCGGCGTTCCCGCCGCCACCCTGCGCGCCGCCGACGCCTCCACCCAGGACGGGACGACCGTGCGCGTCGGGACCATGCACTCGTTCAAGGGCCTGGAGTTCCGCTGCGTCGCGGTCATCGGCGTCACCGAGGACGCGCTGCCGTTCCCTAAGGCGGTCACACCGCCCGAGGTGGACTCCAAGCAGCACGAGACGGACATGCTGTCGGAACGCTGCCTGCTGTTCGTCGCCTGCACAAGGGCCCGCGACAGCCTGTACGTCTCCTGGTCGGGCAAGCCCAGTCCGTTCCTGGTGGAGGCCGGAGTGTAGAGCGAGTTCCTCACTGTCTGGTTCTGCCGACATGGGTCAGGCAGACTCTTCGTCAGAGCTTCGTGTCCCGCACAGGACACGGGACACGGAACAAGGCGATCGCCACCCGTGGCGCCTCCGCCGCCGGCGTTGACGTGGCGCACCGTCACGACCGGGGAGCAGGGCGAGGCACGGCGGAGTTCGCGCGGCAAGGGGGGCCGATCGTGAGTGCTCAGGAAACGCACTTCCAGGGTGCAGAGATCTTGCAGAGCACACGTACTCATGTCCGCTGGACCTTGCAGAAGCTTTCCGCACCGGTTTCCTTCTCCTGCCATCAATGCGGCAGGGCAACCACGGACACAGTGGTCGCCATCAAGACGACGAGTGCGGGCAGGAAACTCGCCCACTGCGCGGACTGCCACCTTCAAAGGTTCACCAGCGCGGCCAGTACCCATGAGCCTCATGCCCCGGCCGTCGTCACTGCCTCGGCTCCTGACGGTGCAGAAGGTGCAGCGACCTCCAGGCTCGACCAGACGGTACTGATCCGGCAACCGGACCCGGGTCAACCCCATGACGTAGTCGAGACGGCCTCCGAACTGCAGTGGACGTTCGTGATCCGCCGACATCACGTGGAGCACGGGCAGTGTCCGCTCCCCTCGCAGGCCGCACGTCGGATCCGGACGGCCAAAGTCGTGCACCTTGACCACGGCGGCGGCTTCCCCACAGTGTTGCTGGATTCGCTACGCAAGAAGGTCACCAAAGAGCACCTCCAAGGGATCCGATGGCCGTCGGAACTCTTGCCCGGCACACGGGTCACGGCCAATCTGGACCGCAGCCGGCTGCGGCTGTCTCTCACCCTCCTGGAACGTCCTGTCTTCATCGCGAAGAGGCGGTTCTCTTACGCGTACGACCATCGGATCATCGCCCGTGAACTCCCGACGAGCCTGGCCCACAGCCCAGCGGGCATCGGTGTCTCGCTCGAGGTGCTCGTGCAGGAGACAATCCGCAAACTCGGCTATCTCGACGAGGCGGGCAGCGCGCTTCTGCCGGTGGAGAACCTGATCCGCGGCGTACGAAGCCGTGGCATGTCCCACCAGTACTCGAGCGACGCGATCCGCGCTTCGGTGAACGGGCTCATCAACCGAAGCCGCCTCACCTGGAAAACAGGAAGCTGCGCGGCCGACGGCGTTCTTCACTTTCCGGCCCGTCCGGGCGAGAGAACGGTCCGCCTCGTCTGCTACACGCCCTTCGTACTGCCCAAGCCGAAGAAGCAGCGGGTCGTACATCTGCCGAGCGCCTCTTCACGGCACCGCGTCGCGGGGCACCTGATGAAGATCGAGCACCTGGGCAAGCAGGCCAGCGATACGGCCCGGGCCGCGTACGCCGAGGCTCATCGCAGCGCCGGCCTGACCGGGACTCATCAGCTGCCGAAGGAACACACCTACGTCAAACCTCACAAGCGCGGAGGCCTGACATAGGCAGGCAGATGGAGGGGCCGTCCACTATCGAATGCTCTGCAGCAACCGCCCCGTGGCAGTGACGGTCCAGAACGTCCATCCGTTCCGATTCGGATTGACGTGCGGGTTCAGGGCGTGGACCAGGGCGACCGCCGCCCCGCTGGGAGTCTCGTACTCGCCTCGGCCCGGACCGGAGGGGATCCTCACGACGCGGGACGCGGGATCGTAGTAGGCGTCGACGCGCCGGCCTTCGTAGGTCGCGTGGATCTCAACACCGTACTTCGTGCGAAGTTCTTGGACCTCCGCCCCGACGAGCGTGGGTGCGGTCGGGCCCTCCACGATCAGCTGCTCGTCGGCAGGCAGCTCGTCGGTGTCCCGGTGGGTGGCCTGTGCGTCGTAGCGGGGAAGACCGAGCAACTCGTTGAGGACGTTGGCCAGCAGACTCCGGCGTGCGGCCAGGAAGTCGGGGAATCGGTCCAGGGACCGCAGCTCCGGATCGCCGGGGATCCACTGTTCGGCCAGGCGCTCCGGCGCGATCCCCGCCATGTAGTCGACGGGCAGCCTGGAGGAGATCATCTTGTTCGTCTGACCGGTGACGAAGGCCAGGTTGGCGAGGCTGTTCCACTCCTCCTTCGCGTATGTCCCCTGGACTCGGGCACGCGGGAACACGTGGTGGAATTCGATCTTGGCGCCGCTGTTCATCGGCTGGTCGCTGATAGCGATGTTGGTCGCCCAGTCCCGCGCCGTGCCCCGCAACGCGGCGATGTAGAGCAGTTTGAAGAAGGGATGCGTGGAGTACTTCTGCTCCAGGTCCCTCGGGTGGAGGGCGCTGTCCCGGGACCGGGTGCCGGAGGCCCGGCGGATGAGTTCGGCGAACAGGCCCTCTCCCTCACGCGATTTGATCAGCCTTGCCTCCGCGTCGAGTTTGCCCTCGACCTGCAGCGAGTAGTGGCTGAACGCCATCGCCGTGTACACCCAGCGGCGCAGTAGCTGAGCCTCCCCCGGACGGAGCTTGCCGTCCCGGTGGTGCAGCAGCAGGGCGGGCACGATGGTGACGTTCGGTGACGAGAGGACCTCGGACCGGGGGATCGCGCACTCGCCCTTCAGGAAGTCGATGGCGAAGCGCAGCGCCCTCTCGGTGGCGTGCCAGGCCTCCTTCAGCGCGGCTTCGTCCATGTCCGCCCCGATGAGCTTGATGTGATGGGCGCCGGTTCCCGCGAGGAGGCTCGTTAGACGCAGGACGGCTTCCCTGTTCAGGGCGAAGTTGCTGTCCTGCAGCTCCTGGTGGAAGGCGTCCATGGTGTCCAGGCCGTCGGACCACCGCGCCGCGATGGCGCTGTAGACGAGGTCACCCTTGGACAGCCTTCGACCGCCCTTGTTCAACCGGGCGAAGAGTTCGGCGACTTCCTCGTAGTCGTCGGACTCGTAGGTGATGACGGCGATCTCCTGCCTGCGGATGTCGTGCACCTTCTGCAGGCGCTGCATCCATGCGCCGAAGTGCGGGGCGGAGTACTCGATCCCGGCCGCGTTGAGCACCTCGTGGTACTGCACGTTCTCCTGCAGCAAGGTGGAAACACGGAACAGGAGCGGGTCCTTGCCTTGGATCGCACTCGGGTTGACGAACTCCTCGGTGCGCACATCGAAGCGCAGGTCGATGAGCCGGCCGTCCGCCTTCGACTCCGGCCGGTACACCCAGGCGAGGGAGGTCAACCGCTGTTGCCCGTCCAGCAGGTAGAGAGGCTGGTGCGCGGACTTGTCGGCCTGGACGACGGCAGCCGTCTTGAAGGGGACGGTCAAATTGGTCTTCCACAGCAGCAGGGCACCGACAGGGTAGCCCCGGTAGAGGGAATCGAAGAGATCACGTACGTCGGGCCTCATCCAGACGAAGTCGCGCTGGATGGAGGGAATGACGACCTTGCCCTGCAACAGGTCCTCGATTTGAGAAGCGATCCTTTGGTTTGCCAGCCCCATGCTGCCCCCAGCCTGCGTGTGCTCCGCCACACACACGCTATCAACTGCCGAGAAGGGCCAACTGCGGCCGAGCGGAACCAGTTTCGCTTGCCAGCGTTGTCGCGTCCCCCGCTCGGCCCTCCGGATGCCCGTACGCACGCCCCTACGCCGAACTGGCAGACAGCGGACCGCACGACACGCTGATCGGGTACAGCTCGGCCCTGCACGGTTTGGGACCACGCGTCCGCGCGGCGGCGACGGAGGAGGCCGAACTCGACGCCCGGGTCGAGCAGATGCGTGAGTGGGTGGACGGCGGTGCCGCGCACGAGGAGATCGGTACCTGTGCGCGGTCATAGAGACTTGCGAGAAGGCCAAGGACCGCTCGATCGCGGCCGGGGTCCCCGCAGGCCGGGTGGTCCGTGCGTGAGTCGCCCGCCGACGACGCAGACAACGCGGGCGCCATGCACACTTTCAAGGGCTCGAGTACCGCTACGCCGCCGTCGTCGGCGTCGACGCACCCTGCCGAACCCTTCCGCCGCCACCCCGCAGAAGCTCGACCGGCTCCAGCACGAGGCCGCCCTCGCCGCGGAAGCTGCCTGCCGTTCGTCGCCTACACCTGGGCCCGGGACAGCCTGTACGTCTCGTGGACCGGGCAGTCGAGCCCGTTCCTGATGGAGGCCGCGTGCGGAACGGGGTAGCCGACAGAGTCTGCGCGTCATCCCTGAACCGGACACGCACCAGCGAACCGAAGCGGTTTGACGATGCTTTCACCCGTATGGGAAGGTGTAGCCGTTTCAGCTCGTGTAAGGCGGCGCGGCGAAGGACGTCGTGACGCGAAGGGGTGGACGGGCGGTGGCGAGGGGGATGCGGCTTCAGCCGCCCACAGGCTGCCGGGAAGCCGGCGACCGGAATCCTTCTCCTGCCCGCAGCAGTGCGGGATGCCCCCGGCGGGGCGCTCGCGGAAGGAGCATGTGATGGCCGACGAGAAGACTCCTGATGAAGGAGCGGCCGAGAAGGCCGGGCAGTGGGTCGCTGAGCTTGCGGAGAAGGTCATGGTGAACGGCGTGGGGCCGATCACGGGGTCGGCAACCTGGGCCGAGGACCGTCTTTCGCGTCGACAGGGTGCCGATTACCGGGCACCTGGTGACGATGAGCGCCACTCTCCCGAGGACATGAAGGACGACATCGACGCGGTCGTCGCCCGCCTTATCAAGGAGTCCGTGGCCGCAGCCGGGGCTCAGGGGTTCATCACCGGACTCGGAGGTCTGCTGACCGCAGGCGTGACGATACCCGCGAACGTGGCCGCATCCTTCGCCGTCAACATGCGGATGGCCGGCGCCATCGCGCACCTTCGGGGATGGGACATCCGTGATCCGCACGCGCGGACCGTCGCGATGATGCTCGCGATCGGGATGAGCACGCAGCGCGTCCTCGCGGCCTTCGGGGTGAAGGCAGGCCAGAAGTTCGGCGAGCAGATGATCAAGAAGATCCCGATCACCATGATCCGGGCGATCAACAAGAAGGCAGGGACCCACCTGGTCGCGAAGTATGGGACCCAGCGCGCTGCGATCACGCTCGCCAAGGGGATTCCAATCCGGGGGGGCCTTGTCGGAGGGGCTGTGGACGCAGGAGCGACTGCTGTTATCGGGCGGGCCACGGACAAGGCCATGCGTGGCGACACCCTGCGGGCCGAGGAACCGAAGTAACGAAGAAGCGAACCAGGTGGACCAGCGCGCGCCTCTTCCTCGCTGGGCGTGGAGGAGCAGCGGGAGGACTTCCGGCACTACCTGCGCTCGTCGCCGCCTGCCCTTGTCAGACCTCGTCCAGGTCGTGGGCGGTGCTTGCAGATGTTGCAGAGCCTGTCGACAGGCACGTCACCGTCATCCCGGAGGTCGAAGTCCTCGCCCCAGAGCCTGCTTGGTCCCGAAGGCATGGCCGGCCTTCCCCCGTGATGATGGACACGCGTTGGTGCGTCATGCGGCGAGCGTGAGCTTAAGCCGCGTCGTGTCGCCGTTCGCATTCGTCGGGGCCGGGGCGGCCGTTGGCGAAGTGTCTGCGGCGGGTGTTGTAGCAGGCCAGTCAGGCGAAGACGGTGACCTGCAGGTGGCAGCGTCGCCTGTAGACGCGGGCTCCGCGGAGGGTCTCCCGTTTCCGAGACGCATGGAACCGCTCGCAGGCCGCGCTGTTCGCGCTGCTGCCGACCGCGCCCATCGTCCGGTTGACCCCGAGCTGGTCGCAGAGGCTGGCGCGAAGGCCCCGAACCGTATTGGGCCCCGTGATCGGAGTGGAAGAGTGCCCCGTCCACGCCGCCGCGGGTGCGGGCGGCCATCCGCAGGGCGTCGGCGGCCAGGTCCGTGCGCATGTGGTCGGCGATGGACCAGCCCACGACCTTCCGGCTGAAGCAGTCCAGGACCGTCGCTATTCTGTGGAATCTGTGACCTGCTGTTTCGTCATTGGGCGCCTTGTCGGACGTCGACGATCAGCAGCAGCGCGCAGGGGGTCGGCCGGTTCAGTCGCGAGGGCTGGCGCCGGCGGGAGTGGGGACCTCGGATAGCCGACTGAGGAGTCCGTCGAGGGCGGCCTGACCGTCGTCGACGGCGGCGCGTTCGTCGTCGGTCAGCGGGGTGGAGATGAGCATCCGCTGCAAGTGGTCGGCCTTTTTGATGTGATCCTCGCGTAGTGCAGGGCGCTGGTCGGGCTGGGTGTCCGAGCCATGCCTGCAGTTCGAAGTGAACCGTTCCTACCCGCGCCTCGCCCGCTACCCGGCCGCCCTCGCCGCCGGACCCGACCCCGCTGTCGTCACCCAATGGACTAACGACACCCAGCACGACAAACGGACGGCCCTGGCAAAGCCCAAATGCTACGAAACCGCGACCGTAAGGTCGATGCCCTCGCATCCGTATCGTTATAGCGAGTGTCCGAGGGGGGACTTGAACCCCCACGCCCGATAAAGGGCACTAGCACCTCAAGCTAGCGCGTCTGCCATTCCGCCACCCGGACCAGGTGGTCGGCCCCGGTCTCCCGCGGCGACATGGACAACAATACCAGGGGTTCCAGGTGCCTCTCACCCACATTTCCCGTGGTCAGACGCGCCCGCGAGGAGCCGGACGGGCACCCCACAGCGTGTATCCACGCATGCGCACTGCGTGAGACTACCGTCGCCTGCGTGAGGATTCGCACCCATCGGCAGCCCCGTCCGCTCTCCCCGCTGCGAGAGCATCTGCGCGACACCTTCTGGTTCGCCCCCACCCTTGCGCTCGTTCTCGTCTGCGTCGTGTGGGGTGCGGCCGACGCGCTCGACGCGGCGCTCCTGGACGCGCTCCAGGACGACCAGGACGACGAGGCCGTGCGCACGCTGATCTCGTGGGCCGAGGACGCGAAGACGATCGTGACCACGATCAGCTCCGCGATGATGACCTTCATCGGTGTCGTCTTCAGCATCTCGCTGGTCGCCGTCCAGATGGCCGCGGGCAACTTCAGTCCCCGCGTCGTACGGATCTTCATCAGGAGCCGGGTCAGCAAGCTCACCTTCTCGGTGTTCCTGTCGACGTTCCTGCTCTCGCTGCTGGTGCTGACCGCGTACGACAGTGAGACCGATCCGCGGAAAGTGGCGTCGGTGCCCCTGATCCAGGGTGCGCTGACGCTCCTGATGGTCGGGCTCAGTCTGCTGCTGTTCATCGCCTATGTGACGCAGACGCTGCAACTGATGAAGGTGGGCCCGGTGGTGGCCCTGGTGACCAAGGAAGCGATGAGCATCCTCGCCAAGATGCCCGCGCACGATTCGGAGCCGGCGACGCTGCCCCCCGAGGTGACGCGGGTCGCTCATCAGGGGCGGTCCGGAACGCTGCGGGACGTGCACGTCGCCCGGCTCGTGCGAGCCGCGCGGCGCAGGGGCGTGGTGCTGCGGTTGATCCCGCGGATCGGGGACTTCGTGGTGCCGGGTACACCGGTGCTGGCCGTGCACTGCGAGGTGGAGAGAGTCCCGTCGCTCGCTGTTCTGCGGTCCGCCGTGTCCGTCGGCGTGGAGCGTACGTTCCACCAGGATCTCGGGTTCGGGTTGCGGCAGCTGTCCGACATCGCGCTGCGGGCGTTGTCGCCGGCCGTGAACGATCCCACCACCGCCGTGCAGTGCGTCGACCGGATCGTGCAGTTCCTGGCGGCGGTCGCGCACCGGCCGCTCGGGGACGTCCAGCACCGGGACCGCAAGGGCGTGGTGCGGCTGGTGCAGGACGTTCCCGAGTGGGGCGATCTGGTCGATCTCGGATTCGTGGAGATCCGGCGTCACGCCGTCGGATCTCCACAGGTGTCGCGACGGCTGGTGGCCGGGTTCGACGATCTGCTGCGGCTCGTGCCTGCCGAGCGGCGCGAGCCGCTGGAGCGGCACCGTGTGTTGCTGATGCAGGCCGTGGAGGGCAGCCTGCCCGAGGCGGCCGAGCGCGCGTTCGCTCTGGAGCCCGACCGCCAGGGCATCGGATAGGGGTCTGTCGCTCGGATCGGGTCGGATCCGAAAGGGAGCCCAGGGCTCAGGCGTTCAACTGGTACTCGGGGAAGTTGCCCGGCAGCCGCTCCCCCGCCGGCCCCTCGGTCACCGCACGGACCAGCAGTTCACCGCCGACGAACGCGCCGCGCCAGGACGCGCCGAAACCGCCGAACAACTCGTCGCGGTCGCCCCGCGAACGGGCCTTGCCGTGCCCGGTCTTGAAGGCGCGGATCTGCGGGGCGAGCCGCGCGAACGTCGCCGGGTCGTCCGTCGAGAGCGTGGCGACGAGCGCCCCGTTGGAGGCGTTCATCGCGGCGAGCAGTTCGGCCTCGGTGTCGACGAGGACGATGGTGTCGACCGGACCGAAGGGCTCGGCGTGGTGCAGCGGGGAGGACGGTGGCGGGTTCAGCAGGGTGACCGGGGGCAGGTACGCGGAGGTGTCCTGGCCGGGGAGGAAGCGGCCGTCGGCGAGGGTTCCGCGGTACAGCGGGACCGCGCCGCGGTCGATCGCCTCCGCCACATGGTCGCCGAGCTCCTTGGCCTTGGCCGCGTTGATGAGCGGCCCGAAGTCCAGGGCGGGCAGGGGGTCGTCCGGACTCTCGACGCCGAGCGGGTGCCCGGTGCGGATGGAGCGCACGGCCGGCAGATACGCGGCCAGGAAGTCGGCGAACGCCTCGCGCTGGACGACGAATCGCGGATAGGCGGTGCAGCGCTGCTTGCCGTAGTCGAAGAGCTTGGGGATCGCCGCGGTGAGGGCGGGCCAGTCCGTGTAGTTCCAGATGCCCCAGGTGTTGAGGCCCTCCTGCTCCAGGATGTGGCGCTTGCCGAGGTCGGCGACGGCGGTGGCGATACGGGCTCCGGTGTCGCGACCGCCGACGAAGGACACGCAGCCGATCTCGGGCGAACGGACCAGTGCCTCGGACAGTTGGCTGCCGCTGCCGCTGACGAGGGTGAGCGGTACGCCCTCGCGGGCGGCGAGCGCGCAGGCCAGGGTGAGGCAGGCGACGCCGCCGTCGGTGGGGGCCTTGGCGATCACCGCGTTGCCGGCGAGTGCCTGCACGAGCATCGCGTGGACGAGGACGGACATGGGGTAGTTCCAGCTGGCGATGTTGGAGACCGGGCCCTGAAGCGGTGAACGGCCTTCCAGCATCGGCTCGATGCCCCCGACGTACCAGCGCACGCCGTCGATCGCACGGTCGACGTCGGCCGTGGCGAGCCGCCAGGGCTTGCCGATCTCCCAGACGAGCAGCAGGGCGAGCAGTTCGCGGTGTTCGGTGAGGGCGTCGAGCGCGGCGGCCACGCGGGCGCGGCGCTCGGGGAGGGAGATGTGGCGCCAGGCACGGTGCTGATCGAGCGAGGCGCGGACGGCCTGCTGCGCGGTGGCCGCGTCGAGGCGGGGCGGACCGGCGAGGGGACCGAGGTCGACCGGGCCGGCGGCGGGGAGGGGCCGGCCGTCGGCGTGCCACTGCGCGGCCCAGAGGTTGAGGACGCGGTCGTCCCTGAAGGCTTCGGGGGCGACGGTGGTGCAGCGCTGCCAGGCATCGCTCCAGGCGGTGCCGGGCTTGAGGGTGAGGGTGGGCGCCATGAGGTGTTCTCCGCTCGCTACGAGTCGTACGGGGCGGGAGTTGTGGCAGGGGGCGGCCGGCTCGCACACGCCGGTCGCCCCGCTCAGGTCCTCTCCAGAACCTGGTGCCCGAAAGGGTTACCCGTAGGTAGCCTCAAGTAAAGAGGGCATGTCAGCCGATGGGCCGCGCGAGCCGCGCAAGGACGAGCCGGGAGGTCTCGCTGGGTGTGGATCCGACCTGGACACCTGCCGCTTCCAGGGCCTTCTTCTTGGCCTCGGCGGTGCCGCTGGACCCGGAGACGATCGCTCCGGCGTGGCCCATCGTCCTGCCCTCGGGTGCGGTGAAGCCGGCGATGTATCCGACGACGGGCTTGGTGACATGCTCGGCGATGTAGGCGGCTGCCCGCTCCTCGGCGTCGCCGCCGATCTCGCCGATGAGCACGATGAGTTCGGTGTCGGGGTCGTTCTCGAAGGCGGCGAGGCAGTCGATGTGGGTGGTGCCCACGACGGGGTCTCCGCCGATGCCGACCGCCGAGGAGAAGCCGATCTCCCGCAGTTCGTACATGAGTTGATAGGTGAGGGTGCCGGACTTGGACACCAGGCCGATACGGCCCGGCTTGGTGGCGATGTCGGCGGGGATGATGCCGGCGTTGGACTGGCCGGGGCTGATCAGGCCGGGGCAGTTGGGTCCGATCACGCGGGTGCCGCGCTCGGCGGCGTACGCCTGGAAGGCGACGGCGTCGTGGACGGGGATGCCCTCGGTGATGACGACGGCGAGCCCGATTCCTGCGTCGGCGGCCTCGGTGACGGCGGCCCTGGCGAACGGCGGCGGCACAAAGACGACCGTGACGTCCGCGCCGGTGGCCGCCATCGCTTCGCGCACCGTCCCGTACACGGGGACGGCCCGTTCGTCGAAGTCGACGACGGAGCCTGCCTTGCGCGGGTTGACGCCGGCGACGACCTCGGTGCCGGCGGCGAGCATCCGGCGGGTGTGCTTCATGCCTTCGGAGCCGGTCATGCCCTGGACGACGACCTTGCTCTCCTTGGTGAGGAAGATGGCCATGCTTCTCGGTCCCTTCGGGTGGCGGGTCGGCGGCTCAGATGGCGAGGTCGGCGGCCTGGCAGGCGGCGCCGTCCATGGTGGTGGCCTGCTGGACGAGGGGGTGGGCACGGTCGTCGAGGATGGCGCGGCCCCGGGCGGCGTTGTTCCCGTCGAGGCGGACGACGAGAGGTTTGGTGAGCCGTACGGTGTCGAGGGCCTGGACGATTCCTTCGGCGACGGCGTCGCAGGCGGTGATCCCGCCGAAGACGTTGACGAGCACGCTGTTGACGTCGCGGTCGGAGAGGATGACGGACAGTCCGTCGGCCATGACCTGGGCGGAGGCTCCGCCTCCGATGTCGAGGAAGTTCGCCGGGCGGGCACCGCAGCCGGCGACGACGTCGAGGGTGGACATGACGAGGCCGGCGCCGTTGCCGATGATGCCGACCGTGCCGTCGAGTTTGACGTAGTTGAGGCCCTTGGCGGCAGCCACCGCTTCCAGTGGATCGTCGTGCAGGGCGCTGTCGTCGGTGCCCCAGCGGGCCTGGCGGAAGCGGGCGTTGTCGTCGACGGTGACCTTGCCGTCGAGGGCGAGGATGTCACCTGCGGAGGTGCGCACGAGGGGGTTGACCTCGACGAGGAGGGCATCCTCGCGGACGAGCACCTGCCACAGGGCGGTCAGGACGGGGACGGTCGCGGCCGGGAGTGAGGCGGCTTCGGCGATCTCGGCGGCCTTGGCCTCGGTGACGCCCTCGGCGGGGTTGATCGGGATCCGGGCGACGGCCTCGGGGCGGGTGGCGGCGACTTCCTCGATCTCCATGCCGCCTTCTGCGGAAGCGATGGCGAGGAAGGTGCCGGCGGCGCGGTCGAGGACGTAGGAGACGTAGAACTCGCTGTCGATGTCGACGGGTTGGGCCAGCATCACCTTGCGGACGGTGTGCCCCTTGATGTCCATGCCCAGGATCTGACGGGCGGTCACTGTTGCTGCGGCGGCGTCCGCTGCCACCTTGACCCCGCCGGCCTTGCCGCGACCACCGGTCTTGACCTGGGCCTTGACGACGACGCGGCCGCCCAGCCGGGCCGCCGCCTCACGTGCTTCCCGGGCCGAGTCGGCGGTCTCGGCGGCCGGTACGGGGATGCCGTACTCCGCGAAGAGTTCCCTTGCTTGGTACTCGAACAGATCCATGCCGGGCTCCCAGTGCTTCGTCCGAAACGAATGAAAGTGCCGCACGCCCCCTGGACACCACCCACCGGATGCGGGATAACAAGCTTCATACAGTATTCGTCGACTGTATGCAATCTACCGCGAACGGCACTGAGACCACCGCGAAGCACACCGGAGCAACCTCACCGACTCCCCTACGAAGGGACAGGACTTCGCCATGCCAGACGACAGCCGCGACAAGGACCAGGAACTCATCTCGGGTGGGCACCTGGTCGCCAAGGCACTCAAAGCGGAGGGCGTGGAGGTCATCTACACGCTCTGCGGCGGCCACATCATCGACATCTACGACGGCTGCGTGGACGAAGGCATCGAAGTCGTCGACGTACGGCACGAACAGGTGGCCGCGCATGCTGCCGACGGCTACGCGCGCCTCACCGGCAAGCCCGGCTGCGCGGTCGTCACCGCCGGACCCGGCACGACCGACGCGGTCACCGGCGTCGCCAACGCCTTCCGCGCCGAGTCCCCCATGCTGCTCATAGGCGGCCAGGGAGCCCACACGCAGCACAAGATGGGCTCACTGCAGGACCTGCCGCATGTGGACATGATGACGCCCATCACCAAGTTCGCCGCCACCGTGCCGGACACGGCACGCGCGGCCGACATGGTGTCGATGGCCTTCCGCGAGTGCTATCACGGCGCGCCCGGTCCCTCGTTCCTCGAGATCCCCCGCGACGTACTGGATGCCAAGGTACCTGTGGAGAAGGCACGGGTGCCCAAGGCCGGGCACTACCGGGCCTCGACACGCAGCGCCGGTGACCCCGAGGCCGTGGAGAAGCTCGCCGACCTGCTCGTACAGGCCGAGAAGCCGGCGATCCTGCTCGGCAGCCAGGTATGGACGACGCGCGGCACCGACGCGGCGATCGAGCTGGTGCGCACCCTGAACGTGCCCGCCTATATGAACGGCGCCGGCCGCGGCACCCTGCCGCCCGGGGACCCCCACCACTTCCAGCTGTCCCGGCGCTACGCGTTCTCCAACGCCGACGTCATCGTCATCGTCGGTACTCCCTTCGACTTCCGTATGGGATACGGGAAGCGCCTGTCACCGGACGCCACCGTCGTGCAGATCGACCTCGACTACCGCACCGTCGGCAAGAACCGCGACGTCGACCTCGGCATCGTCGGCGACGCCGGCGTCATCCTGAAGTCCGTGACCGAAGCCGCGTCGGGCCGGCTCAACGGCGGGGCCGTCAAGCGCAAGGCATGGCTCGAGGAGCTGCGCGCCGCCGAGCAGACCGCGCTGGACAAGCGTCTGCCACAACTGCGCTCCGACGCCTCCCCCATCCACCCCTACCGTCTGGTCAGCGAGATCAACGACTTCCTGACCGAGGACTCGATCTACATCGGCGACGGCGGCGACATCGTCACCTTCTCCGGCCAGGTGGTGCAGCCCAAGTCCCCCGGCCACTGGATGGACCCCGGACCGCTCGGCACCCTCGGCGTCGGCATCCCCTTCGTACTCGCCGCCAAGCAGGCCCGTCCGGACAAGGAGGTCGTCGCGCTCTTCGGTGACGGGGCGTTCTCCCTCACCGGCTGGGACTTCGAAACACTCGTCCGCTACAACCTCCCCTTCGTCGGGATCATCGGCAACAACTCCTCCATGAACCAGATCCGTTACGGCCAGGCGCAGAAGTACGGCCTGGAGCGAGAGCGCATCGGCAACACCCTCGGCGACGTCCACTACGACAAGTTCGCCCAGCTGCTCGGCGGTTACGGCGAGGAGGTGCGCGATCCGGCCGACATCGGTCCCGCACTGCGCCGTGCCCGTGAGTCCGGGCTGCCCTCACTGATCAATGTGTGGGTGGACCCCGACGCGTACGCGCCCGGAACCATGAACCAGACGATGTACAAGTGAGGAGCGTCGGCCATGACCAAGGCTCTGGAGGGCATTCGCGTCCTCGACATGACTCATGTCCAGTCCGGCCCCTCCGCCACGCAGCTGCTCGGCTGGCTGGGGGCGGACGTGGTGAAACTGGAGGCCCCGAGCGGCGACATCACGCGCAAGCAGCTGCGTGACCTCCCGGACGTCGACTCGCTGTACTTCACGATGCTCAACTGCAACAAGCGGAGCATCACGCTCAACACCAAGACGGAGCGCGGCAAGGAGATCCTCACGGAGCTCATCCGCCGCAGCGACGTGATGGTGGAGAACTTCGGCCCCGGCGCCGTGGACCGCATGGGGTTCACCTGGGAACGGATCCAGGAGATCAATCCTCGTATCGTCTATGCCTCCATCAAAGGGTTCGGGGACGGTCCGTACACCAACTTCAAGGCGTACGAAGTGGTGGCCCAGGCGATGGGCGGATCCATGGCGACCACCGGCTTCGAGGACGGACCGCCGCTGGCGACGGGGGCCCAGATCGGCGACTCGGGTACGGGAATCCATGCCGTCGCCGGGATACTGGCCGCGCTCTTCCAGAGGGAGAGCACCGGACGAGGGCAGCGGGTCAATGTGGCCATGCAGCATGCTGTGCTCAACCTCTGCCGGGTGAAGCTGCGCGATCAGCAGCGGCTGGCCCATGGCCCGCTCACCGAATATCCCAACGAGGACTTCGGCGACGAAGTTCCCCGCTCGGGAAACGCTTCCGGCGGCGGCCAGCCGGGCTGGGCGGTCAGGTGCGCGCCCGGTGGCCCGAACGACTACGTCTACGTCATCGTCCAGCCGGTGGGCTGGCGGCCGGTCTCCGAGCTGATCGGGCGGCCCGAACTCGCGGACGACCCCGAGTGGGCGACGCCGGAGGCCCGGCTGCCGAAGCTGGGGAAGATGTTCCAGCTGATCGAGGAATGGTCATCCACGCTCCCGAAGTGGGAGGTGCTGGAGCGCCTCAACGCCCACAACATCCCCTGCGGGCCGATCCTTTCGACGAAGGAGATCATCGAGGACGCGTCCCTGGCCGCCAACGAGATGGTCGTGGAGGTCGAGCATCCGCATCGTGGCTCGTTCACCACGGTCGGCAGCCCGCTGAAGCTGTCCGACTCCCCCGTCGACGTGGTCACGTCACCGCTGCTCGGCCAGCACAACGAAGAGGTGTACGTCGGCGAGCTGGGGCTCGGCGACGAGGAGTTGCGCCTGCTCAAGTCGAACGGAGTCATCTAGTGACGCAGGAACTGCAGCGCAAGGACGCGGTACGGGCGATCATCGCGGGGGCGCTCGCGCAGGGCCGTACGGCGCTGACCGCCCCCGAGGGCAAGGCGGTCACCGACGCGTACGGCATCCCCACGCCGGCCGAAGGGCTGGCGGAGACAGCCGACGAGGCGGTGGCGCTCGCGGACCGGATCGGCTTCCCGGTCGCGATGAAGATCGTCTCGCCGGAGATCCTGCACAAGACGGACGCGGGCGGTGTGCAGATCGGGCTCGCCTCCTGTGCCGAGGTGCGGGGCGCGTTCACGGCGATCGTCTCCAACGCGAAGGCGTACGACCCGAATGCCCGGATCCTCGGCGTCCAGGTGCAACAGATGGTGCCCACGGGGACGGAGGTGCTCGTCGGTACCGTCACGGATCCCACGTTTGGGAAGATTGTCGCTTTCGGTCTGGGCGGTGTGCTGGTCGAGGTGCTGAAGGACGTCACCTTCCGACTGGCACCGGCCTCGAAGGACGACGCGCTGTCGATGCTGGACGGCATCCAAGCCGCCGAGATCCTGCGCGGGGTGCGCGGCGGCGCGGCGGTGGACCGGGATGCACTGGCCGATGTGGTCGTCCGTGTCTCCGAACTGACCGCGGACTTCCCCGAGATCGCGGAGGTGGACCTGAACCCGGTGTTCGCCTCGGCTGACGGGGTGATGGCCGCGGACGTCCGGATCCTGCTGAGCGACGAGGTCCCGGCCGCGCGGCGCAGATACTCCCGGGAGGAGATCCTCGCCACGATGCGGCGGCTGATGCAGCCGCGTTCGGTGGCGGTGATCGGCGCCTCCAACGAGCAGGGAAAGATCGGCAACTCGGTCATGCGGAATCTGATCGACGGAGGTTTTCCGGGCGAGATCCATCCGGTGAACCCCAAGGCCGATGACATACTCGGCCGTAAGGCGTACAAGAGCGTGATGGACGTGCCGGGTGAGCCCGATGTGGCGGTGTTCGCGATCCCCGCGAAGTTCGTCGCCTCCGCGCTGGAGGAGGTCGGCCGCAAGGGCATCCCGAACGCGGTGCTCATCCCGTCCGGCTTCGCGGAGACCGGTGAGGTCGAGCTGCAGGCCGAGATCGTCGAGATCGCCGAGCGTCATGGTGTGCGCCTGCTGGGGCCGAACATCTACGGCTACTACTCGACCTGGCAGGACCTGTGCGCCACGTTCTGCACCCCGTACGACGTCAAGGGCGGTGTGGCGCTGACCTCGCAGTCCGGCGGCATCGGCATGGCGATCCTCGGGTTCGCGCGGGCCACGCGTACGGGTGTGTCGGCGATCGTCGGGCTCGGCAACAAGTCCGACCTGGACGAGGACGACCTGCTGACCTGGTTCGGTGAGGACCCCAACACCCAGTGCATCGCGATGCATCTGGAGGACCTCAAGGACGGGCGGGCGTTCGTCGAGGCGGCGCGTGCGACCGTGCCGAAGAAGCCGGTGGTGGTCCTGAAGGCGGGCCGCACCGCGGCAGGCGCGAAGGCCGCCGGTTCCCATACGGGCGCGCTGGCCGGCGACGACGCGGTCTACGAGGACGTGCTGCGGCAGGCGGGGGTGATCCGCGCGCCGGGGCTGAACGAGATGCTGGAGTACGCGCGTGCGCTGCCCGTGCTCCCCACGCCACAGGGCGACAATGTCGTGATCATCACGG
Source organism: Streptomyces sp. NPDC043812 (assembly GCF_056436245.1). NCBI lineage: Bacteria > Bacillati > Actinomycetota > Actinomycetes > Kitasatosporales > Streptomycetaceae > Streptomyces > Streptomyces sp. NPDC043812. Next base: position 92,920 of record NZ_JBWKCY010000026.1, on the reverse strand, counting down.
GCGCCGGCGGATCCGGCGTGCTCCTGTCGGACGCGATCGTCGACAACGGCCTGTCCCTGATGGAGATCCCGCCGGATCTGGACGCCGCGTTCAAGGCGTTCATCCCGCCGTTCGGCGCGGCGGGCAACCCGATCGACATCACCGGTGGCGAGCCGCCGTCCACGTACGAGGCGACGATCCGGCTGGGTCTGGAGGATCCACGGATCCATGCGCTGGTGCTGGGCTACTGGCACACGATCGTCACGCCGCCCATGGTCTTCGCGGAGCTGACGGCGCGTGTGGTGAAGGAGTTCCGGGCGCGCGGCATCGAGAAGCCGGTGGTGGCCTCGCTGGCCGGCGATGTGGAGGTCGAGGAGGCATGCCAGTACCTCTTCGAGCACGGCGTCGTGGCGTATCCGTACACGACGGAGAAGCCCGTCGCGGTGCTCGGCGCCAAGTACGCGTGGGCACGGTCTGCAGGGCTCCTGGGAGGCGATCGATGATCTGAGCATCGGCTCGAACCACGGGGTCTGCGGTGACCGCTCGCCGCAGACCCCGGCGCGAAGAGAACGGACAGGGGGCGCTGGCCAGACTTCTTCCACGCAAGGGGTTCGATCACCATGACGACAACCGACATCTCCACATCCGTCCCCTTCAGGGAGGTGACGGACGCCAACGGGCGCATGTACCGGATCGGCGAGTCCGATATCGACATCATGGGCCGCAAGCGCAAGTGGATGGTCATCCTGCCCTGGGTGGGCATGATGGGCATCAGCTCGGCGGAGTACGCGTTCGCGTCCGCCGAGGAGACGCTGCACACCGCACACAGCTGGAGCAGTCAGCACATCTTCTGGATGCTGGGTGTGTGGGTGTTCTTCCAGGCCGCGGTGGCCTTCCCCGCCGGAAAGCTCCGTGAGAGCGGCAGGCTTCCGGCCCGGTGGGCGATGATGCTGGGCGCCGTGGGCACGCTGCTAGGCTATCTGTCGCTCGCCTACGCTCCGCATGTCGTCGTCGCCTACCTGGGCTTCGGCATGTTCAGCGGTATGGGCGCCGGCATGGTCTACGCGACCTGCGTGAACATGGTCGGCAAGTGGTATCCGGAGCGGAAGGGCGGCAAGACCGGCTTCGTCAACGGCGGCTTCGCCTACGGTTCGGTGCCGTTCGTGTTCATCTTCACCGGCTTCATGGATCTGACGAACTTCCGCTGGGTGCTGGTGTCGGTGGGGCTGTTCCTTGCCACCATGGTCGCCGTTGCCGGCTACTTCTTCCAGGACCCGCCGAAGAACTGGTGGCCGGCGGAGGTCGACCCGCTGAGGAAGCCGGACGACCCGCGGGCACGGCGGGCGCTGGAGAAGAACCCGCCTGCGGTGAAGCAGTACACACCGATCGAGGCCTGGCGTACGGGCCGGGTGGGGCTGATGTGGTTCTGTCTGCTGTGCACCTCGGGAGTGAACATCTTCGGCATCGCATTCCAGGTGCCGTTCGGTGACGAGGCGGGGTTCGCGGGCGGGATCGTGGCGACCGCGATGTCGCTGAAGGCCATCGTCAACGGAACCGGCCGCGGTGTCATCGGCTGGCTGTCCGACCGCTACGGCCGCAAGGAATGCCTGATCTTCGTCTGCATCGTGCTGGGCCTGTCGCAGTACGGCATTCTCTGGTCGGGCAACATCAACAACCTGCCGCTGTTCCTGCTGTTCTCCAGCATCTCCGGCTTCGGCGGCGGCGCGATCTTCCCGATGTTCGCGGCGATGACCGCGGACTACTTCGGCGAGAACAACAACGCCTCCAACTACGGTCTGGTGTACAGCTCGAAGCTGGTGTCGGGTCTGCTGGGCTCCGGTATGGGCGCGGTCGTCGTGGGTGCCTGGGACTACGCGGGTGCCTTCATCCTGGCGGGTTCGATCTCGCTGTTCGCCGGTGTGGTGGCGCTGTTCCTGTACCCGCCGGGGCGTGAGCGCCCTGGCGGGATCGTGCCCAACCCGCGGCCGATCAGCCGCGACATGGGGTGATGTCGGGCAAGGGAAAATGCGGCCGGGTGGCCGTGGCGGCCGGGAGACCGGTCACCACGGCCACCCGGCCGTTTTTCCGTGGACCTTACGACAGCTGACCGTCGTAGTCCGGGAGCTTGAACGCCCGCTCGGCGTGGCCGCCGACGATGTCGGTGGTGTTGTTGCCGATGTTGGCGATGATCGTGTAGCCCTTCGCCTCGATCTCGGCACGCTTGCCGGTCTTGTACTCGCTGACCTCGTCGAAGAGGTCGGGCAGATCGCGCACGTACAGGCCGTCGACCGGGTAGCCGGCCTTCTTCAGGTTCCAGTCGGTGAGATGGTGGATGATGCCGGGGCGAGCGGTGACGAAGAAGATGGCCACGCCTCGGGAGTCCGCGTAGCGGGCGAGGTCCCGGACGTCCTTGATTGCAGGGGTCGGCAGCTCCCAGAAGGGGTGGAAGTGCGTCTCCAGCGACGTGTTGTCGATGTCGAGGACGATCGCCTGCTTCTCGCCGGAGGCGTTCGCCGTCCGCTGCTCGATGTACGGGCGTGCCTCGGCGACAACGGCAGCCACGTCGCGCTGCCAGGTGCCGTAGTCGACGCTCTGCGTCGCGGTGGCGTGCGTGGCGGCGGGGGCCGGCTGCTGCTCGGCAGCGGTGGCCGATGCGACCGGAGTGAGCGCGAGAACGGTCGTCGCGGCGAGCGCCGTCGTGGCGCGGACCGTCCATGTGCGTGCATGCATGGGGGGTCTCCTGGGTGTGGAGGCAGCTCAGGGAGCCGTTCGTCATGATCGAACGAACGGGTTGACATGCTCGCGCTTAATGATGGACGGCAGGCGTCATTCTTACTACCGGTCGGTAGCCGCTTTTCTTCATCGAGTCCGGACGCCGCTCCGCCCAGCGGTCGCTTCGCGGGACGGAACGGCGGGACGGAGCTGCTGGGCCTCTTCCGGGCTGATCCTCGAAGATCGTCCGGACAGGTCCTAGCAGTCCTTCTCGCGCAGCGAGCGCAGGTGCGCGCTCGACTTGCGGGCGAAGGCGAACGACTCGACGGGGTTGTCGTGTTCGGCCTGCCAGTGGTGGTTGCGATAGCCGCCACGGGTCTTGTTCACGGCCGAGATGAAGCGCTTGTAGTCGATGTCTCCGTCGCCGACATCGACCATGCGGTAGCCGTCACGGGCGGCGGCGTCGTGCTCCCCGTCCTTCACATGGAACAGGGGGTAGCGGTCGGGCTGATCCAGCACGTACTTCAGCGGGTCGAACGGAGCCGGCGTGCCGTCGGCGCGCTTGCCGAAGCGGAACTGGCCCGCGTACGCCCAGTAGATGTCCATCTCCAGATAGACGAGATCGGGGTCGGTCTCGGCGAGCAGCACGTCGTAGAGCCGGACATCGGGCCTGTCGGTGGCGAAGGAGAACTCCTCGGCATGGTTGTGCTGGTAGAACTTCATGCCGCGCTTCTTCGCCTCGGCACCGTAGTGGTTGAAGTCCTCGGCGCAGCGCTTCCAGCCGTCCACGGTGGCGCCGTAGCGCCAGGGCCCCGACGCGGTGCCGATGTGCTTGAGCCCGAGGGCCTGGGCGTCGTCGAGGACCTTGTCGAGGTTCTGGGCGAAGCTGTACGCGTTCGGGTCGTTGTCGTTGTAGTAGTTGACGTGGCTGCCGATGCCGCGGAGCCCGTGGTCCCGGGTGAGCTGCCGCAGCTGGGCGAGGGTGATGGCACCGGCGGAGCCCTGCGTGTATCCGGCGTACTCGACCTCGTCGTAGCCGTAGCGCTCCAGTTCGGCGAAGACCTTGGCGAAGCCGAGCGTGGAGACCTTGTCGCGCAGCGAGTAGAGCTGGATGCCGAGGCGGCCGGGAGGAAGGACGGGGCGGCCTCGGCCGTGGGCGGCCGCGGGCGCCGCGGCGGCGCCGAGGCCGAGGAGGGCGGCGGCGCCCGCTCCGGCGGCCACGCCGAGCATGTTGCGTCTGCTGAGCCTGTGGGAGAGCTCGGGGTCGTTCGCCTTGCTGATGCGGCTCATTGTGGATAACTCCTCGTTGTCGGTGCGGTGTGGTTCAGTGGAGACCAGCCAGTTGAAGGAGCAGGGACTTCACATCGGTGGCCGCGGTGCGGCCTGATACTGCGCGGGGGGTGGAGCACACGATGAGCGGACCTTCTTCGTCGCTCGTGGGCAGGCGACCGTGGCTGCCGCGAATAGGTGAGGGATCGAGGGGCACCACCGCGAGGCGGTAGCGCATGCCGAGCTTCTTGCGGGCCACTGCCGTGGCCGCCTTGACCCTGACGTAGGGATCCTCGGGATCCATGAACAGCTCGACGGGGTCGTAGCCGGGTTTGCGGTGGATCTCGACGAGCTGCGCGAAGTCGGGGGCCCGGGCGTCGTCCAGCCAGTAGTAGTAGGTGAACCAGGCGTCGGGGTCGGCGATGGCGACGAGTTCCCCGGAGCGGGGGTGGTCGAGGCCGTGCGCCTTCTTTCCCTCGTCGTCGAGGAGTTGGTCGATTCCGGGCAGGTCCGCGAGGGCCTCGCGGGTGGCCTCCAGGTCCTCGGGCCGGCGGACGTACACGTGGGCGAGCTGATGGTCGGCGACGGCGAAGGCCCGGGACGCCATCGGGTCCAGGTACTCCATGCCGTCCTGGGTGTGGACCTCGAGCAGACCGGCGCGTCGCAGCGCACGGTTGATGTCGACGGGGCGGCTGACGCGGGTGATGCCGTACTCGGACAGGGCGACGACGGTGCGGCCTTCCTGCCGCGCGTCCTTGAGGAGGGGGCCGATGACGGTGTCGAGGTCCGCGGCGGCACGGTGTGAACGCGGGTCGTCGGGTCCGTAGCGCTGCAGGTCGTAGTCGAGGTGCGGCAGGTAGCACAGGGTCAGGTCCGGGTGGCGGGTGCGCATGATGTGGCGGGTCGCATCGGCGATCCACTGGCTGGAGACGATGTCGGCGCCCGGGCCCCAGAAGTGGAACAGGGGGAACGTCCCGAATTTCTCGGTGAGTTCGTCGTGGAGGGCGGGCGGCCGTGTGTAGCAGTCGGGTTCCTTGCGGCCGTCGGCGTAGTAGACGGGGCGCGGGGTGACGGTGATGTCGGTGTCGGCACCCATCGCGTACCACCAGCAGATGTTGGCGACGGTGTAGCCGGGGTGGGCGCGGCGGGCGGCATCCCAGATCTTGTCACCGGCAACGAGACCGTTGTGCTGGCGCCAGAGCAGGACGTCGCCGAGTTCACGGAAGTACCAGCCGTTGGCGACGATGCCGTGCTCGGCGGGCAGCGTGCCGGTGAGGAAGGTGGACTGGGCGGCGCATGTGACGGCGGGCAGCACGGTGGTCAGGGCGGACTGTGAGCCCGCGGCGGCGAGCGCCTTCAGGTTGGGCATGTGGTCGAGGAGTTTGGGGGTGAGACCGACGACGTCAAGGACCAGGAGGGGGGTGGGTCGTTCGGTGTCGTTCATGGGAGTTCCTTGAGGCCGAGGTCGGTCAGCAGGTCGCGGGCCAGGGTGAGTTCGGCGGCGATGCCGTCGGCGAGCTGGGTGCGGTTGCGGGGCCGCAGCTCCGGTGGCAGCGCCTGCCAGGTGTAGGTCTCGACCTCGAGGTGCCGGGTGCGGGGTGCGGGTCCGCCGACGAGGCGGGTCAGCGTGTCGCGCAGCACGGGCAGGGTGGAGCTGAGCGGCGGGGCGGGCGGCGCGTGCAGCGGGACGTGGAAGTGGGCGCGCCAGGGGGATCCGTCGGGGAGCACCAGCCCGCCGACTGCCTCGTCGAGATCGTCCGTTCCGCGGAGCCCCGAGGCGATCCGGGTGCGGGTCTGGTGCAGAAAGCGGGGTTCGGCAAAAGCGGCGAGCGCGTCGCGTACAGCGGGCAGATGGGGGTGTTCGGCGTGCAGGGCAGCGGACAGCTGCGCCTTGGGGATGGCTACACCTGCCGCGACGAGCGCGGCGAGGGCGGTTTCCGGTTCTTCGAAGGAGGTGGCGAGATGGCAGGTGTCGATGCAGATGCCGATGCGATGGTGCGCGGCGATGTCGGTGAGGGGGGCGATCGCGTCAGCGGTGGTCTCCACCACGCATCCGGGTTCGGGTTCGAGGGCGATCCGGATGGATCTGCCGGTCAGTTCCTCGAGCGCGTCGAGGCGTTCGGCGAGCGTGGCGAGGGCGTTTCGGGCGGTGGTGGCCGCCTCGGCGTCGAAAGCGGTGCGCCAGGCGAGCGGCAGGGTGGAGATGGTGCCTTCGGTGACGTCGTCGGGCAGCAGGGCGGCGAGGAGGCGCGCGAGGTCGGTGGTGTGGGCGAGTCGTTCGGGATCGCTCCAGTCCGGTTTGTAGACGCGGTATTTGACCTCTTCCGCGCCGAAGCCCTCATAGGGGAAGCCGTTGAGCGTGACGACCTCGAGACCGCGGCGGTCCAGTTCCCCGCGCAGGCCGCGCAGGGCGGCCGGGTCGTTGATGAGCGAGCCGGCGGCGTCCCTGGCGAGCCACAGCCCGATGCCGAGCCGGTCGCGCCCGAGGCGTTTGCGGACCGGTTCGCAGTGGTCGCGCAGCTGGGCGAGGACACCGCTCAGGGTCTCGGCGGGATGGACGTTGGTGCAGTAGGAGAGGTGGACGGTCGAACCGTCGGGGTGACGGAAGCGCATGCGTGGCTCCTCTCATTCCCCGCCGCGGAGAATGGAGTTGCCTTCATGGAGCCCTTCCGGTTCGGGGAGGTCGAGCTGAAGGCGGCCGCTGAGACCGTAGAAGGCGACGGGGTTGCGCCACAGGACCTGGTCGACGTCGTCCTCGGTGAAGCCGGCGGCGAGCATCGCGTCGCCGACCTTGCGGGTCTTGAGCGGGTCGCTCTTGCCCCAGTCGGCAGCGGAGTTGACGAGCACCTTCTCCGTTCCGTACGTCCGCAGGATCGTGACCATGCGGTCCTCGTCCATCTTGGTGTCCGGATAGATGGAGAAGCCGAGCCAGCACCCGCTGTCGGCTGCGTGCTTGACGGTGGTCTCGTTGAGGTGGTCCAGCAGCACTCGTTCCGCGGGCAGTTTCGATTCGCGGACGACATCGACGGTGCGGTGCAGCCCGGCGAGCTTGTCGCGATGAGGGGTGTGGACGAGGGCGGGCAGGCCGTGGTCCGCGGCCAGTTGGAGCTGCGCCGCCAGGGCCGTGTCCTCGGCGGGAGTCATGGAGTCGTAGCCGATCTCGCCGACGGCGACGACGGAGTCCTTGACGAGATAGCGGGGCAGCGCATCGAGGACGGGCGTGCAGCGGGGGTCGTTGGCCTCTTTGGGATTGAGGGCGATGGTGCAGTGGTGTGCGATGCCGTATTGGGCGGCGCGGAAGGGCTCCCAGCCGAGGAGGGCGTCGAAATAGTCGAAGAAACTGGCCGGCGAGGTGCGGGGCTGACCGAGCCAGAACGACGGTTCGACGAGTGCACGCACACCCGAGGCGTACATCGCCTGGTAGTCGTCGGTGGTGCGGGAGGTCATGTGGATGTGGGGGTCGAAGATGCGCATCAGGACTCCTCGGGCTGCTCGCCGGACTGCTGGGGCTGCACAGGCTTGTCGGGCTGCTCGTCCGGCTCGGCGGACGTCCCGTCCGGTTGCGGGGGGCGGTCGCCTGTCAGGGCCAGCGTGCGATGGAGGTCGTGGGGGACGTCGCGGCCGGCGGCGGTGCGTTCTGCTGCGAAGTCGGCGAGCATACGGGCGAGTTCGCCGTCGCCTGCGGCTCGCTGCTCGAGGCCGGCGATGGCGTCGACCGGGACGCCGGTGAACAGGCACTTGAGGACGGCGTGGCGCCAGGCATGCGGGGCGAGGTGGGTGGCGGCGTAGGGGCCGACGGCGGCCGCGACAAGACGTGTGTCGTTGGTGCGCAGCGCATCGTCGACGAGCGGCAGGGCGTGCGGGCCGCTGACCAGGGACGGCAGGGACAGGAGCACTGCCCGGCGTTCGGCGGCGCTGCCCTGCTGATAGAGGCGGGTGAGTGTGTCGAGACCGGCGCGTGCCTCGGTGAGCAGCAGGGTGCGGGCAGCGTCGGCGTGGTCCTGGCCGCAGTGGCGGCCGGCGGCGGCGAAGCGCAGTTCCCAGGTGTGGGCGGTGTAGGGAGATGCGGGGGCAGGGGGCGACTCGGCGGCCCGGCGGGCCTCGGAGAGAGCGTCGTGGAGCCAGGCACGGGCGGTGTCGTCGAGTTGGGTGTCGAGTTCGCCGGGAGTGGGTTCGGGTGTCCGCGTCACTGAGCCGGTTCTCCCTTCGTGCGGGGTGTGCGTGCGGTCCGGACAGTGATGTCCGCTCGGTCCGGGCGGTTGGCGCGTGTCTGGCCCGAAGCCCTGGGATGTGCTGACCGTCCGGACGGTCCGGTCGACGGCACGCTGCGCAGGAACTCGAGGGAGGTGCGGGCGAGTTCGGGACCCGCATGGGAGTGGCGCGGCAGTTCGACGACGGTGAGGCCCTGGTATCCGGTCGCGGCGAGCGCTTCGAGGACGGGAGGGAAGTCGATCTCGCCGTCGCCGAAGGGAAGATGCTCGTGGACACCGCGGCGCATGTCCTCGATCTGGACGTGCCGCAGCCAGGGGGCGGCGTCACGGATGCAGTCGGCGGGCGGGGCGGGTTCCAGGCACTGGCAGTGGCCGATGTCGAGAGTGAGGCCGAGGGGTGCCGGGTTGCCGAGTGCGGTGCGCAGATGGTGGAAGTCGTCGAGAGTGGCGAGGAGGTGGCCGGGTTCGGGTTCGATGGCGAGGGGGACGCCGGCGGCGGCTGCGGCGTCGAGGACGGGCCAGAGTCCTTCTTCCAGACGCTTCCAGGCCGTGTCGGGGTCGGTGCCCGCAGGGGTGATGCCGCTGAAGCAGTGCACCGCGTGAGCGCCTAGCTCCGCGGCCACGTCCACGGCGGTGATCAGGAGGCGGGTGCGAGCGGCACGGCCCTGGGGGTCGGCGTCCAGGAGGGAGGGACCGTGCTTGCGCCGGGGGTCGAGTACATAGCGGGCGCCCGTCTCCACGGTGGCGGTGAGGCCGAGTTCCTCGAGGCGGTGTGCGACGCGGCTGGTGCGGGTGGCGAGGTCGGGGGCGAGGGGGTCGAGGTGCATGTGGTCGAGGGTGAGCCCGACTCCGTCGTAGCCGAGATCGGCGAGGAGGCCGAGGGCGTCGTCGAGCCGCAGGTCGGTGAGCCCGTTGGTGCCGTAGCCGAAGCGGGGGGCTCCGGTGCGGGGGGTCATGTGGGGCTCACTTTCCGTGCGAGTTTGCGGGCGATCGGCACGAGTCCCATGACGGCGAGACCGGTGGCGCTCGCCCCGGACCGGGCGGCAAGGGCGGCCTGGAGCGGGATCATGGCCCGGATTCCGCCGCCGACCGCCCGCTGGGTGAGGGGCGGCGAGGGGTTGAGGGCGGCGTGGAGGAGGGGTGTGGCGGCGGTGCGGACGTAGGCGGCAGCAAGGGCGCCCGTGGCGAGGTGTTCGGGTCGGCGGAGTCGGCGGTGGCGGAGGGCTGATCGGGCGATGACGGCCGAGAGGCCCAGGTTCGCGCCGAGCGCGGCGAGCGGTACGAGGCTGGAGCCGCCCTGTGCTTCGTGGCGGGAGACGGAGGTGACGGCGTAGGTGTGCGCGGCCAGCGCGGCGGCGGACGGCAGCGCGGCAGTTGCCCGGTGCGGCCGGCATACGTCCGGAGCAGCGGGCCGGCCACTGGGGTTCGCCGCGGAGCTCTTGCTCCGCACCCCGCTCGGGGAGGCGGCCTCACCGGCCGCCGCCCGGGACGCGGTTGCCAGGGACGTCGTTGACAGCGTTGCCGTCGCACCGAGGAGGACGTCGAGACCGCGGGCCGCAGCCATTGCCGCCGGACCGGCCTTGGTGTGCTTGAGGTGCAGGTCGTACGCCCAGACGGTCGCGGACAGGGCCGCCGCCACGGCCAGTGCCGGGCGGCCCGCCCGGGCGGCGAGGGCGAGGCCCGCAGCGGTGAGGACTCCGGAGGCCGTGAGGGCGGCACGCGGGGTGATGCGGCCCGAGGGGATCGGGCGGTGGGGGCGGTCGACGGCGTCCTCGTCGCGGTCGGCCCAGTCGTTGAGGGCCATGCCCGCCTCGTACAGGCACAGCGAGGCGCCCACGGCGAGGGCGGTGCCTCTTCCGGGGCGGGCGCCTACGGCGGCCGCGCCTGCGAGGGCGTCGCCGGGAACGGTGAACAGGGCGGATATGCGCAGGAGTTCGGCCCAGTCGCGGAGCGGGGAGCGGGGCGCGGACGATGGGCGGGCGGCGCGGCCCGGCGGGCGGGCCGGTTCGGGCACGGCGCGGGGGCGGCGGTGCGTCGCAGCGGGGGCGAGGCGTGCCGTCCAGGCGCGTATCACTGCGCCTCCCGCAGCCGGTCCGCGAAGGCAAGGAGCGCGGTGAACTGCTCGGACAGGCCCGCGGGCCCGCCGTCCGGGTCCTTGAAGTAGAAGCCGAGTTCGGGGAGCGGGCCCGAGAGGCCGGCCTCGTGTGCGCGGGCGAGGAGGCGGGCGAGATCGAGGACGAGGGGGGCGGCGAGCGCCGAGTCGCAGCCCTGCCAGATGGTCTGGAGGATCATCCGGGAGCCGAGGAAGCCGTCGAAGGCGATGTGGTCCCACGCGGTCTTCCAGTCGCCGAGTGCGGGGACGTCGTCGATGTGCACCTCGCCCTCGGGGGCGTGGCCCAGCGTGTCGGCCAGGACGCGTTCCTTGCCGGCGTTCTTGGCGGCGGCCGCGCCGGGGTCGGCCAGTGCCGCCCCGTCGCCGCCGCCGAGCAGGTTGGTGCCGGACCAGGCCCGCACGTTCAGGGCGCGTTGCATGAACATCGGGGCGAGGACGGAGCGGAGCAGCGTCTGGCCGGTCTTGCCGTCGCGGCCCGCGTGGGGAAGTCCACTGGCCGCGACGGCGTCGGTGAGGGCGGCGGTGCGCAGCCCGGTGGAGGGGGTGAAGTTGACGTAGGGGCCGCCGGCGCGGACGGCGGCGGCCGCATACAGGGAGCTGGGCGGCAGCCGGACGGCGTCCGGCCCGGGCAGCGGTTCGGTGGAGGAGACGTTCACGACGACGACACGGGCGAGGCCGTGCCGTTCACGGAAGGAGGTGAGGTCGGTGGTGAAGCCGGTGATGAGTTCCTCGTCGCTGCGCGTGTCGCCGCTCTGCGGGCCGCCGGGGCGTATCTCCTGCTCCGCCGCAGCCAGTTCGGTGCGTACGGCGGCGGCGAGGCCGTGCGGTAGGACGCCCGCTTCCGTGAGGTGTTCGGCGCGTTTGGGCAGTGGACAGCTGGCGGTGTCGTGGCCGCCGAAGACGAGTGAGGACAGGGAGGGCAGACCGCTTCCTGCGAAGGGCGGGGTCTCGGTGACCATGCCGGTCGGTGGGTGCAGTCCGGCGGTGACGGCCGCGCAACCGGCGACGGCCGTGGTGGCCACCGATCCGCGGGCTCCGACGAACCAGACTCCGATGCGTGCGTTCCCGTCGTTGTTCGTGGGCACGCTTGCGTTCCCATCGTTCACGGGCTGCCTCCCTGCCATGTCGATGTTCCGATGTGGTGGAGGACGGCGGGCGGGGGTACGGCGCCTCCCCGCCCGCCGCCGGCTCGGTGGGCCGCCCTCGGGGGCTCCGCCCCTAGGGCAGCTGCTTCAGCTGGATGTCCCGGAAGGACACCTGGTCGTCGGCGCCGTGGTTCTGGATGCCGACGTAGCCGTCCTTGAGGCTGCGGACCGGGTCGGTGTTGGTGAAGTCGTTGATCTTCACGCCGTTGAGGAAGACCTGCAGGCGCTCGCCCTGCACACGGATCTCGTAGCTGTTCCACTGGCCGGGCGGTCGCAGGACCCGGTCGCGCGCCTTGATGTCGGCCGACTTGAAGCCGTAGACGGCTCCGGTGGTGCGGTCGGCGGCGTCCGTGGCGTCGATCTGGACCTCGTAGCCCTTGTTGACCGCGGACCAGGGGTCGTCCGAGGTCGGGAAGCCGACGAAGACACCGGAGTTGTCGTCGCCGTCCATCTTCCAGTCGAGCTTCAGGGAGTACGAGCCGAGCTCCTTGGCCTGGTACCAGAGCATGCCCATGCCGCCCTCGGTACGCAGTTCACCGTCGACGACGTTGAACTTCCCGGGCCCGGCCTGCTTCCAGCCTTCGAGCGTCTTGCCGTTGAAGATTGTCCGGTAGCCGGTCCCCGGCTTGCAGTTCGCGTTGACCTGTCCTGTGGCGTAGCGCAGCCCGCCGAGCAGGTGCTGGCGGAACGCCGCCTCGGCGTAGGACTCCTTGGTGTGGCCGCCGCCGGTGTAGAAGGCGCGGCCGCCCTCGTAGGTCTGGCACCAGGCGATCGGGTGGTCGCCCTTCATCGTGCCGCCCTCGTAGGTGGTCTCGTCCAGGGTGGCGAGGACGCGGGCCTGTTCACGGGGGTTGGTGCGGTAGTTGTACCACTCGTCGGTCCGCTCCCACGCGTCGTCCAGGTGCGAGGTGGCGGGGTGGTCGTGGTCCTCGACGCGGACGGTGGCGGGCTGGATCTGCGGGTGGGAGGCGAAGTACGCGCCGACCAGTCCGCCGTAGAACTCCCAGTCGTACTCGGTGTCGGCCGCCGCGTGGACGCCCATGTATCCGCCGCCCGTGGCGACGTAGTTCTCGAACGCCTTCTGCTGGTCGGCGTTCAGGACGTCACCGGTGGTGGAGAGGAAGACGACGGCGTCGTACCGGGCGAGGTTGTTCGTCGTGAACTGGGAGGCCTCTTCGGTGGCGTCGACCGTGATGTTGCTGGACTGGCCGAGTTCCTTGAGCGCGGCGACACCGGTGGCGATGGAGTCGTGGCGGAAGCCGGCCGTCTTGGAGAAGACGAGGACACGCTTGGCTGTGCGGTCGACGGGCGAGTTCGAGAACGCGAAGTCGTCCACGTCGTACAGCGCGCCCGCGCCGCCCTTGAAGACCAGGAACAGTTCGGTGGTCTTCTTCGGCACGGACCGCAGGGGCACGTCGATGTCCTGGAACGTGTCCCAGCTTCCGGTCACCGGTACGGGGGCGGAGCCGAGGAGCGTGCCGTTCGCGGACCCGGTGCGCACCTCCAGGAAGCCGCCTGCCCCGGCGGAGGAGACGCGCGCGGTGAGCTTGGTGGATCCGGTGAGGTTGTACGGCGTGAAGGAGATCCAGTCGCCGTTGTCGATGTCGCCGACGGTCTTGCCGCCGTTTGCACTGGCCTTGTCGTGGACCTTGATCCCGGCGGAGTTGTCGAAGTGCTCGGCCTGGCGATGACGCGGCTGGAGCTGTGCCTGGTCGTGGCTGGTCAGCGCCGCCTGGCCGCCGCCTCCGCCGTCGGTGTACTCGGCGTCGAACACACCGAAGATGTTGGCGTTGGGGTCGTGGCCTCCGTCGCTGGAGGTCTTGATGGTGCCGGTGCAGCCGTTCGCCGAGGTGACGGGGTGGCCGTGGCTGTCGTGGCCGAGGACGTAGGTGACCTTGACCTTGGCGCAGTCGATGGTGCCGTCCTCGGGGTCGGTGACCGTCACCTTGAAGGGGATCTCGTCGCCGAAGTCGAAGAGTGCCCCTTCTGCCGGCAGTTCGAGGGTGACCGTGGGCGCGGTGTTGCCGACGACGACGTGGACGCTGGCGGAACCGGTGCGGCCGCTCGCGTCCTCGGCGGTGACGGTGGCGGTGTAGGTGCCGTTCTTCTTGTACGTGTAGGTGGGGTTGGCGGCGGTGGACTTGCCTCCGTCACCGAAGTCCCAGCTGTAGGTGAGGGCGTCGCCGTCCGCGTCGGTGGTGCCTGCGGAGGAGAAGGCGACACGCAGCGGCGCCTTTCCGGACGTCTTGTTCGCGCTCGCCTCGGCGACCGGGGAGCGTCCGCCGGTGGCGTTCTCGATGCGGTAGAGGCCGGAGTTCTCGTCGCCGCCGAACCAGGCGGTGCCGTAGTCGAGAACGTACAGCGCGCCGTCCGGGCCGAAGGCCATGTCCATGATCTGGGTGCCGGTCCACGGGACGGGGTTGATCGATGTGACGGCGCCGTCGGCGCCCTGTTCGATGCGTTTGATCCAGCGTCGGCCGAACTCGCCGGCGAAGAAGTCGCCGTCGTACTCGGCGGGGAACGCCACCGGGGAGTCGTTGTCCGGGTCGTGGCGGTAGACGGGTCCGCCCATCGGGGACTCGGAGCCGGTACCGAACTCGGGGACCGATCCGCCGTCGTAGGGAATCCATGCCTTCTGCGCGGGCGGCAGGTCCGTGAGACCGGTGTTGTACGGCGACTCGTTCTTCAGGTTCGCGCAGTCGAAGGTGGCGCCCGAGGTCTTGGTGGCGAAGTCGTAGTCGACGTAAGGGTCGTTGTCACCGGTGCAGAAAGGCCAGCCGTAGTTGCCGGGGCCGGTGACGCGGGCGAATTCGACCTGTCCCGCCGGGCCGCGCTTGGGGTCGGCGGTTCCTGCGTCGGGACCGTAGTCGCCGACGTAGACGATGCCGGTCTTCTTGTCGACGCTGAACCGGAACGGGTTGCGGAAGCCCATGGCGTAGATCTCGGGCCGGGTCTTCTCGGTGCCGGGGGCGAAGAGGTTGCCCTCGGGGATGGAGTAGGACGCGTCGTCGTTCACCTTGATGCGCAGGATCTTGCCGCGCAGGTCGTTGGTGTTGCCGGAGGTGCGGCGGGCGTCGTAGGCCGGGTTGCGGCCCGGCCGGTCGTCGATGGGGGTGTAGCCGTCGGAGGCGAAGGGGTTGGAGTCGTCGCCCGTCGACAGATAGAGGTTGCCGGCCGCGTCGAAGTCGATGTCTCCGCCGACGTGGCAGCAGATGCCGCGGGTCGCCGGGATGTCGAGGATCTTCTTCTCGCTGGCGTTGTCGAGGGTGCCGTCCGTCTTCAGGACGAAGCGGGAGAGCCGGTTGACCCCGTCGAACTTCGCGAAGTCCTCCGCCGTGCCCTCGTTGGGGGCGTCCCCGGCGGGCGTGTCCATCGGGGGTGCGTAGTAGAGGTAGATCAAGCGGTTCTCGCTGAACTCGGGGTCGAGTCCGACGCCCTGGAGGCCTTCCTCGTCGTGCGAGTAGACGGGGACGGTGCCGACCACGCGGGTGTCGCCGGCCGCGTCGGTCATGCGCAGCTCGCCGTTGCGGGACGTGTGGAGCACGCTGCGGTCGGGGAGCACGGCGAGCGACATGGGCTCACCGGTTTCCTCGCCGCCCTTCGCGAGGGTGACTTGCTGGAACTCCTCGGCGGCGGGAGCCGCCGCCGGGTCGGCGGCGGATGCCGTGGTCGGCGAGGTGAGGGCGAGCGAGGTTGCGGCGAGAAGACTGCCGGTGAGGAGTGCGAGAGCCTTGCGGGCTCCGGGCCTTTTTCTGTGCACGGATGTCCTCCGGTAGTAGCCGGTCGAACGAGCGGGTTGCCGTGGAGCGCTGGGGGTGTCCCCCGTGCCGCGCTCGCCTCTCGAAGCGGTGCGTCAGCAGGTGTTCGTCCTGCACCGCTTCGGGCTGATGCCGTGGAACCGGAGTGCGCCGTCACTCCCGAACCACCTATGTCGTGTACACGAGATGGGACGGTATCCGGGTTCGTCCTGGACGGAAAGCCCTTGTGCACCGCGGAAGTTGAACTTTCTCCCGCAGCAGGACAAAGCCGGACCCGGGCGTGCCGGACCGGCCCGGCGGCGCACTGCCGCCGGGCTCGGACCTGGCGTGTTCTAGTGGTCGCCGCCCGAGAAGGCGGCGTCGAACGAGGCGCTCGGCGGGTCGAAGTCGAACCGCTTCAAATCCGCAAGCGCTTGCGGCGCACCGGCCAACCGGTCCATTCCGGCGTCCTCCCACTCCACCGAGATGGGACCGTCGTAGCCGATGGAACGCAGCATCCGGAACACGTCCTCCCAGGGGACGTCGCCGTGGCCTGCCGAGACGAAGTCCCAGCCGCGCCGCGGGTCGCCCCATGGCAGATGGGAGCCGAGCCGCCCGTTGCGCCCGTCAAGACGCTTACGGGCCTCTTTGCAGTCCACGTGGTAGATCCGGTCCCGGAAGTCGTACAGGAAGCCGACCGGGTCCAGGTCCTGCCAGACGAAGTGGCTCGGGTCGAAGTTGAGCCCGAAGGCCGGCCGGTTGCCGACCGCGTCGAGGGCCTGCCTGGTGGTCCAGTAGTCGTACGCGATCTCGCTGGGATGCACCTCGTGGGCGAAGCGGACGCCCTCGGTGTCGAACACGTCGAGGATGGGATTCCACCGCTCGGCGAAGTCCTCGTAACCGCGCTCGATCATCCGCTCGGGGACGGGCGGGAACATCGCGACGAGATGCCAGATGGAGGACCCGGTGAAGCCGACGACGGTGTTGACGCCGAAGGCCGCCGCGGCGCGCGCGGTGTCCTTCAGCTCGGCCGCGGCCCGCTGCCGTACGCCTTCCGGTTCTCCGTCACCCCAGATGCGGGCGGGCACGATGGCCTGGTGCCGCTCGTCGATGGGGTTGTCGCAGACGGCCTGGCCGACCAGATGGTTGGAGATCGCCCAGCACTTCAGGCCGTACTTGTCCAACAGAGCATGCCTGCCGTCCAGGTAGGACGGGTCGGCGAGTGCCTTGTCGACCTCGAAGTGGTCGCCCCAGCAGGCGAGTTCGAGACCGTCGTAGCCGAAGTCCCGGGCGAGCCGGCAGACCTCCTCCAACGGCAGATCGGCCCACTGACCGGTGAACAGCGTGAACGGGCGTGGCATCGGACCTCCTCCTCAGACCTGTGCCTGTACTGCCTGGGCTGTCGGTTCAGCCCTCTGTTCGGCCCCTGCCGTCTGCACGGGCGTGTGGACGGCGTTCTTCTGCGCGCTCTCCTCGACCGCGGCGAGCACCCGCTGCACCTGGAGTCCGTCGGCGAACGACGGCGCAGGGTCGGTGCCGGCCGCGATGGCTGCGACGAGGTCGCGCGCCTGGTGCGCGAAGGTGTGCTCGTAGCCGAGAGCATGGCCGGGCGGCCACCATGCCTCCAGGTAGGGGTGCTCCGCCTCGGTGACGAGGATCCGCCGGAAGCCGGCGGTGACGGCCGGTTCGCTGTGGTCGTGGAACGACAGTTCGTTGAGCCGTTCCAGATCGAAGGCGAGCGAGCCCAGCTCGCCGTTCACCTCCAGCCTCAGTGCGTTCTTGCGGCCCGCCGCCATCCGCGTCGCCTCGAAGGACGCCAGGGCGCCCGACGCGAGGCGCCCGGTGAACAGCGCCGCGTCGTCGACGGTGACGTCCCCGCGCTCGGCACCTCCGGCGGCCGACAGACCCGTCGAGGCACCCCGCAACAGCGGGCGTTGCTTCACGAACGTCTCGAGCTGCGCGGACACCCCGACGAGCAGCTCCCCCGCCAGATACTGCGCCAGGTCGACGATGTGCGCACCGAGGTCGCCGAGCGCCCCCGACCCCGCGTGCTCGCGCTCCAGGCGCCAGGTCAGCGGGAAGTCGGGGTCGACGAGCCAGTCCTGGAGGTACGTCACCCGGATGTGGCGCAGGGCGCCGAGTCGGCCGTCGGCGATCAGCCGGCGGGCGTACGCGATCGCGGGCACCCGCCGGTAGTTGAAGCCGACCATGGCCAACTGTCCTCGTTCACGGGCCCGTTCGGCGGCCAGGACCATCGCCTCGGCCTCGGCCACCGAATTGGCCAGCGGCTTCTCGCACAGGACGTGCTTGCCCGCCTCCAGCGCGGCGATCGCGATCTCCGCATGGCTGTCGCCCGGTGTGCAGATGTCGACGAGCTGCACATCGTCACGGGCCACGAGGGCGCGCCAGTCGGTCTCCGCCGCCGCCCAGCCGTGTTTGCCGGCCGCGGCGCGGACCGCGGCCCGGTCACGGCCGCAGATCGCGGCGAGGACGGGCCGCAGGGGCAGGTCGAACACACGGCCCGCGGTGCGCCACCCCTGGGAGTGCGCGGCGCCCATGAACGCGTATCCGACCATGCCCACGCCGAGCGGCGGCGCAGCTGCGTCACTGTCCCTCTGTTCCATACGGATCCTCCTCGTCGGTGTGCACGGTGGGGGCGGGCGCGCCGGTCAGTTGAAACCGGTGGGCAGGTACTCCTCGACGTTGTCCTTGGTCACGACTGCCGAGTAGAGGGTGAGGGAGGCCGGGATCTCCAGTTCGGCCATGCCGCTGATGCCCTTGCCCTGCCTCAGCGCGCGGGCGAGGTCGATGGCGGACGCCGCCATCGTCGGCGGGTAGAGGACGGTGGCCTTCAGCACACTGTCGTCGGCCTTGATGGCATCCATCGCGGACTTGGCGCCCGCGCCGCCGACCATCAGGAAGTCCTTGCGTCCGGCCTGGGCGATGGCGCGCAGGGCGCCGACACCCTGGTCGTCGTCGTGGTTCCACAGCGCGTCGAACTGCGACTGGGCCTGCAGCAACTGCGCCATCTTGGCCTGGCCGGATTCGACGGTGAACTCCGCGGCCTGGCGGGCCACCTTCTTGATGTTGGGGTAGTTCTTCAGGGCGTCGTCGAAGCCCTGGGTGCGCTGCTTGGTCAGTTCGAGGTTGTCGAGCCCGGCGAGCTCGATGACCTTGGCGTTGGGCTTGTGCTTGAGCTGTTCGCCGATGTAGTTGCCGGCGTTGAGGCCCATGCCGTAGTTGTCGCCGCCGATCCAGCAGCGGTAGGCCTGCGGGGAGGCGAAGATGCGGTCCAGGTTGACGACGGGGATACCCGCCTTCATGGCCTGCAGGCCCACCTGGGTGAGTGCCTTGCCGTCGGCGGGCAGGATGACGAGGACGTCGACCTTCTTGTTGATCAGCGTCTGGACCTGGCCGATCTGTGCGGCCGTGTCGTTGGAGCCCTCGGTGATCTCCAGGGTGACGTCGGAGTACTTCTCGGCCCGGGACTTGGCGTTCTCGTTGATGGCGTTGAGCCAGCCGTGGTCCGCCTGCGGGCCGGCGAAGCCGATGGTGACCGCCTTGCCGGGCTTGTCGTCGGCGACCGGGGCGTTGTTGGTCGCCTGCTCCTCCTTCTTCGGCTCGTTGCTGGTGCAGGCGGTCAGGAGCGCGCCGGCGGAGACGGCGGCGGTCCCGAAGAGCAGTCCTCTGCGGCTGGGAGCGGGGATTTGTGGCATGACGGATCGACCCTTCAGCTGGGCGGTGCGACAGGTTGGGGGACGTGCGGGGGTACGGCGGCGGAGCGGTCAGGCCTCGCCGCCGCGCAGGGTGCGGCGTTGGACGAGGACAGCGGCGACGATGATCGCGCCCTTGGCGATCTGCTGGACGGCGCTCTCCAGGTTGTTGAGGGCGAAGATGTTGGTGATGGTCGTGAAGACGAGGACGCCGAGCACGGAGCCGACGATGGTGCCGCGGCCACCGCTGAGCAGGGTGCCGCCGATGATCGCGGCAGCGATGGCGTCGAGTTCGTAGAGGTTGCCGTTGGTGTTCTGGCCGGATCCCGCGAGCACGATGAGCATGAACGCGGCGATACCGCAGCACAGTCCGGACAGGAGGTAGAGGTAGAGACGCTGGCGGCGTACGTCGATGCCGGCGAGACGGGTGGCTTCCGCGTTGCCGCCGACGGCGACGGTACGGCGGCCGAAGGTGGTGCGGTTGAGGAGCAGCCAGCCGACGGCGGTGACCGCGGCGAAGACCAGCACCAGCGGCGGGATGCCGAGGATGTAGGCGTCCTTGATGCCGAGGTCGAGCACCGAGTCGACGGTGACGATCTGGGTCTTGCCGTCGGTGATCTGCAGCGCGAGACCGCGGGCCGCAGCGAGCATTGCCAGGGTCGCGATGAACGGCACCATCCCGCCGTAGGCGATGAGCAGACCGTTCACCAGACCGCAGGCCAGGCCCACGATCACGGCCGTGAAGAGGATGCCCGCGAATCCGTACTCCTGGGTCGCCACGGTCGTCGCCCAGACGGAGGCGAGCGCCACGATCGCGCCGACCGACAGGTCGATTCCGCCACTGGTGATCACGAACGTCATGCCGACGGTCACGACGCCGATGACGGACGCCTGCGTCAGCACGAGCTGCAGATTGCTCGTGGCGAGGAACTCGTCGGGCTTGGTGATGCCGCCGACCGCGATGAGCACGGCGAGCACACCGAGCAGGGACAGGTTGCGCACATCCAGGCGCAGCCCCAGCGGGCGACGCGAACCGCCCTTGTCCGGTGCGGACTTGGCGGTTGCGGCCGGCGCGTCCTGCTGCGCCGGGGTGGCGGGCTGCGTCATGCCGTCGGGCTCCCTTCCATCACAAGATCGAGTACGCGGTGCTCGTCGAGCTCCCTGGCGTCGGCCGTGTGCACGACGCTGCCTTCGCGCAGCACGAGCACCCGGTCGGCGAGACCCAGGACTTCGGGCACTTCGCTGGACACGAGAAGTACGGCGAGGCCTTCGTCGGCCAGCCGGCGGATCACGGCGTACAGCTCGGCGCGGGCGCCGACGTCGACACCGCGCGTGGGTTCGTCGAGCAGCAGCACCCTGCAGCCGCGCAGCAGCCAGCGGGCGAGCACCGCCTTCTGCTGGTTGCCGCCGGACAGGGTGCGGATCCTGGCGTCGGGGTTGTCGGGCCGCAGGGACAGTTCCCTGGTGGCGCGGCGGGCTTCGTCCCGTTCCCGCCGGTGGTCGAGCCAGCCGGTGCGGGAGAAGCGGGAGAGCGTGGAGAGGGAGACGTTGCGGGTGACCGACTCCAGCATCAGCAGGCCCTGTGCCTTGCGCTCCTCGGGCGCGAGTCCGATACCGGCGCGGACGGCGGCGCGGACGCTGCCGGTGCGCAGCGGGGTGCCGTCGACGACGACGCGGCCCGCGTCGGGCCTGCGGGCGCCGTAGATGGTCTCCAGGATCTCGCTGCGTCCCGAGCCGACGAGTCCGGCGAGGCCGACGATCTCGCCGGGCCGCAGCTCCAGGTCGACAGGTGCGAACTCGCCTGCCCTGGTGAGCCCTTCGACCCGCAGCACCGGTTCCTTCGTGCCCGGGACGGGGGCCGGCCGCTCGGGGAAGACGTACTCGACATTGCGGCCGGTCATCAGGGCGACCACCTCACGGGTGGGGGTGGCCTTAGCGGGCAGGCCGACGGCGACGGCCCTGCCGTCCTTGAGGACGGTGACCCGGTCGCCGATGCGGCGGATCTCCTCCAGGCGGTGCGAGATGTAGACGACGGCGACACCTTCGGCCGTGAGGTCGCCGACGATCCGGAAGAGGTTGTCCACCTCGTCGGGGTCGAGCGCGGCGGACGGCTCGTCCATCACGATCAGGCGCACCTCGTGGGAGAGGGCACGCGCCATGGAGACGATCTGCTGCTGAGCGGCGGACAGATCTCCGACAGGGCGAGCCGGGTCGATCTCCGAGTGCCCGAGCCTGTGCAGGAGTCGGGCGGTCGCGGTACGGGCCTCGGCACCGCGCACCACGAATCCTGCCGCGGTCGGCTCGTGGCCGAGGAAGACGTTCTCGGCCACGGACAGGCCCTCGACCAGGTCGAGTTCCTGGTAGATGGTGGCGATTCCGAGGCGCATGGCGGCGATGGGCGACTTGAGGGACACGGCGTCGCCGCGCCAGGTGATCTCGCCGCCGTCGGGCTGGTGCGCACCGGCGAGCACCTTGATGAGGGTGGACTTGCCGGCGCCGTTCTGGCCGAGGAGGCAGTGGACCTCGCCGGCGTGGACCTCGAGGTCCACGCCGTCCAAGGCGCGAACGCCCGGGAACGACTTGGTGATGCCGGACATGGTGAGCAGGGGTGGTTCTGGTGCCATGACGAATCCCCTCGGCGGGTGCGGCCGGTGAGCGGGCAGGGCGGGTGCGGGTACGAGGTTGTGCCCGGGGCGCCCCCGGCGGTGCGGCGGGGGCGTGCGGGTGGGTGCACGTCGTGTGGGGCGGCTCGTGCGTCGACCAGTGCGGGTGGAGCGGGCCGTACGGGGCGGTGCCGGGTGGATCCGATGGTGCCGGTGGTGCGCCGGCCCGCGGTACGGGCGGACCGGGTGGTGCCGGTGGAGCGGTGGAGCGGTCGTACGGACCGGCCCTGTGTCAGGCCGGCGAGAACAGGTGGTCGCTGATGAGACGGGCCGCGCCGATCACTCCGGCGGTGGGGCCCAACTCCCCCAGCACGATGGGCAGATTGCCGGTGGCGAGGGGCAGTGACTGCCGGTAGACCTGGGTGCGCACGCTGGCCAGCAGCGTGTGGCCGAGCCCGGTCACACCGCCGCCGATCACGACGAGTCCGGGGTTGAAGAAGCTGACGAGTCCGGCGATCACCTGGCCGACCCGGTTGCCGCCTTCACGGATGAGGTCGATCGAGGTGGCGTCACCGGCAGCCGCGGCTGCCGAGACATCCGCCGCGGTGAGCTGCCCGGCCGCCTCCAGCCGGGCTGCGAGCTCGGGTGACCGGCCGCTGCGCGCCGCCTCCTCGGCGTCGCGGGCGAGTGCGGCACCGCTGAAGTGGGCCTCCAGGCAGCCCTTGTTGCCGCAGGCACAGGCCCTGCCCTCCGGCTCGACCTGGATGTGTCCGATGTCCCCGGCGCTGCCGGTCGTCCCCCGGTAGACGTCCCCGCCGACGACGATGCCGCAGCCGATGCCGGTACCGATCTTGATGCAGAGGAAGTCGCCGACGGAGCGGGCGACGCCCGCGTGCTGCTCGCCCATGGCCATCAGGTTCACGTCGTTGTCGACCATGACGGGGCAGCCCAGATCCTGGCTGAGTGCCTCGCGGACCGGGAAGCCGTCCCAGCCGGGCATGATCGGCGGTGCGACCGGCACGCCCTCCGGGTAGCGGACCGGGCCCGGCACTCCGATGCCTGCACCGTCGAAGCCCTCGGCAAGTCCTGACGCCTTGAGCTTCGCGGCCATCGACAGCACCTGCTCGAAGACGGCGACGGGACCTTCGCGTACGTCCATGGGGTGGTTGAGATGCCCCAGGACCTCCAGCTCCGCATTGGTGACGGCGACGTCGATCGAGGTGGCGCCGATGTCGACACCGAGGAAACGCAGAGCCGGCGCGAGGCGGATGTTGTGGGAGCGGCGGCCGCCACGGGAGGCGGCGAGGCCGTCGGCGACCACGAGTCCCGTCTCCAGCAGGCGGTCCACCTCCACGGCGAGCTTGGACCGGGAGAGATCGACCTGGTCGCCCAGCTGTGCACGGGAGTTGGGCCCGCCGTCGCGCAGCAGCCGGAGCAGTCGCGCCTGATGTGCGTTCGCGGGTCGAGCCGTCATGCGCCTCACGTACCCCTCCCCTCCCCTCGGGCCTGTGCTCGGCACTGGGGAACCCCGGCCTTCTGTCTGCTTTCGAGGGGAACGTAGCAGCGCTTTGCCGGACTGGGAAGAACTTGCGCACAGTTCCGGTGCAACTTTCTCCACAGTCGGGACAAAGCTCGGGGCGTACGTCGCCCATGCAGCGAAAAGGGCGCGCAAGGCGAGGCGCGGGGGCGCCCGCCTGCGGCAGCGGACTACGGAGCACCTGGCACGAACTACGGAGTACCGGGCACGAACTGCGGACGGTCTACGACTGGTCGCGCTGGTGGTACGTCTTGCGGGTGTGTTCGGTGTGCGCCCGCATGACCTCCGTCGCGCGCTGCTCATCACGTGCCGAGATCGCCGCGATCAACTCACGGTGCTCGATCCACGACTGCCGGCCGCGCTGACGCGCCACCGGCGTGTAGTACCAGCGCACCCTGCGGTCGACCTGTGCGGCCAGTTCGGCGAGGACGACGTTTCCGGCGAGCTCCATCACCTTGGCGTGGAAGGCCGCGTTGGTGGCCACCGCCAGGTCGACGTCGTCGTCGGAGACGGCCTGCTCGCCGCGGGCGCAGAGCGCTTCGAGCGCCTCGATGCCCGCGGTGCCGGAGTTGGCCGCGGCGAGCCTGGCGGCCTCCGCCTCCAGCAGGGTGCGCACCGAGAGCAACTGGTCCGCCTCGGCCTCGGTCGGCTCGTGCACGAACGCGCCCTGCGCCGGCCGAAGATCGACCCAGCCCTCGGTGTTGAGCCGCTGCAGCGCTTCGCGCACCGGCTGACGGGAGACGCCGAGGTGACCGGCGAGCTCGCTCTCCACCAGGTGCTGGCCGGGGCGCAGGGCGCGCGTCGTGATCAGTTCGAGCAGCGCCTCGTACACCCGCTCACGCAGCGGGCCGGGACGTTCCAGCTTGGGCACGGTTCCCTGGGGCAGTCCTGCGGACAACATCACGGTCCCCCTCTAGGCCGACAGCAACGGCGAGCAACGACGATTGGCTATCGTCTACAGTCTACCGAGCGCAATCCCCTTCACACCGAGACCCTCGTCACTCCGGGCCCGCGAGTGTCCGAAATCCACCTGGAGCCGGGCCTGTTACGAGGCACGCAGGCAGCCGTCACCCGCCCGAACGGGCAAGGACACGGCACCGCGCGGGGCGGGGACGATCGGGGCGAGCAGGGCGGGGCGAGCGGAGTTCGCGCTACAGCAGCGGTTCGAGACGCTCCAGGAACGCGCGCTGGGCGGCGACCAGTTTGGGCCGGGCGGCCTCGACACCGAACCACTCGGCCCGGTCGATCTCGGGAAACTCCTGCTGCACGCCCGACCCCCTGGGCCACTCCATCGTGAACGTGCCCGGCACGACGAGGCCGGTGTCGAGGTCGCCCTCCATCGCCCAGACGGTGACGATCTTGCCGTTCGACTGCCTGACCTCCCCGAGCGGCAGCCAGTCGCCGACGGGCGGCTGAAGTCCCAGCTCCTCCTCGAACTCCCGCCGCGCCGCGGCCATCGGCTCCTCGTCGGAGGTGTACTCCCCCTTGGGGATCGACCACGCCGCTTCGTCCCGTGCCGCCCAGAAGGGGCCGCCCATGTGGCCCAGAAGGACCTGGACCCCGCCGTCACGCCGCCGGTAGAGGAGCAGCCCGGCGCTTCGCTTCGTCACCATGGCGTCCAGTGTGCCGCGCGGTTCACGGGCAGCGGATGACCTGGCCCGCGTACGAGAGGTTCCCGCCGAAACCGAAGAGGAGCACGGGGTCCCCGGACGAGATCGCACCGCGCTCGACCAGCTTGGACAGTGCCATCGGAATCGAGGCGGCGGAGGTGTTGCCGGACTCCACGACGTCGCGGGCGACGACCGCGTTCACCGCGCCGATCTTCTGGGCGACGGGCTCGATGATCCGCAGATTGGCCTGGTGCAGCACAACGGCGGCCAGTTCCTCCGGCGTGAAGCCGGCACGCTCGCAGACCTGGCGTGCGATGGGCGGCAGCTGCGTCGTCGCCCACCGGTAGACCGACTGCCCCTCCTGCGCGAACCGCGGCGGGGTGCCCTCGATCCGCACGGCGTGCCCCATCTCGGGGACGGATCCCCACAGAACCGGGCCGATACCCGCCTCCTGGTCCGGCCCCGTGGCCTCGACGACGGCTGCCCCGGCGCCGTCACCGACCAGGACACAGGTGGTGCGGTCGGTCCAGTCGGCGATCTCGGCCATCTTGTCGGCGCCGATGACCAGGGCACGGGTCGCAGCCCCGGCACGCACGGTGTGATCGGCGGTGGCGAGCGCGTGGGTGAAGCCGGCGCAGACGACATTGAGGTCCATCACCGCGGGCGAGCCCATGCCGAGCCGGGCCGCGACACGCGCCGCCATGTTGGGCGAGCGGTCGATGGCCGTGGACGTGGCGACGAGCACCAGGTCGATGTCGGCAGGGGTGAGGCCCGCAGCGGCCAGGGCCTTGGCACCGGCGTGCGCGGCCAGTTCGTCGACGGGTTCGTCGGGGCCCGCGACATGCCGCGTCTCGATCCCGACGCGGCTGCGGATCCACTCGTCACTGGTGTCGACCATGGCCGCCAGGTCGTCGTTGGTGAGCACCTTCGCGGGCTGGTAGTGCCCGACGGCGACGACGCGTGAGCCGGTCATGGATGGTTCCCCTCGGTACGGATGTCTGGAACAGCCCAGTCTTCGGCGCTACCAACCGGTACGACGGCAAGTGATCCGACAAGCTTCGCCGCCCGGTCTTTGGAGCTTCTCCCTCGCCGCCTGCGCACAGTGGCCGGCAGGCCGGTTCCCCGACGGCTGCCGACGCCGACTCTTGACCCACCGGAAGGCATACTGTAGACAATATTCTGTCGACTCACCCTCCTCACATTCCCTCCCTCGCTCGGTCGCCTCACCGAACGGAGAGCCCCGTGAAAGTCGCAGTTGTCGGCGCCGGAGCCATCGGCGCGTATGTCGGGGCCGCGCTCCATCGCGCCGGCGCCGAAGTCCATCTCATCGCCCGCGGCGCGCATCTCGCGGCCATGCGCCGCGACGGAGTCCGCGTGCTCAGCCCCCGCGGTGACTTCACCGCGCGTCCCCAGGCCACGGACGACCCGTCCTCGGTCGGGCCCGTCGACTATGTGCTCCTCGGCCTCAAGGCCAACTCGTACGCCGCAGCAGGTCCGTTGGTGCATCCCCTGCTGCATGCGGACACGGCCGTGATCGCCGCGCAGAACGGCATCCCCTGGTGGTACTTCCACGGCCTGCCCGGCCCCTACACCGGCCGCCGCATCGAGAGCGTCGACCCGGGCGGAACGGTCAGCGCGACGCTGCCGCCGGAGCGCGCCATCGGATGCGTGGTCTATGCCGCCACCGAACTCGAATCCCCTGGTGTCGTACGGCACTTGGAGGGCACCCGGTTCGCGATCGGCGAGCCGGACCTGACCGTGTCCCGGCGTTGTCTCGACTTCAGCGAGGCCATGGTGGCCGGCGGGCTCAAGTGCCCGGTCGAACCCGATCTGCGCAACGACATCTGGATCAAGCTGCTCGGCAACATCTCGTTCAACCCGATCAGCGCTCTCTCCCGGGCGACGATGGCCCAGATCTGCCGCCACCGGGACACCAAAGCGCTGGTCGAGACGATGATGCGCGAGACGCTGGAGGTCGCGGCCGCGGTCGGCTGCCACCCCAGGATCTCCGTCGAACGCCGCCTCGCCGGCGCCGAGCGCGTCGGCGAGCACAAGACGTCCACCCTCCAGGACCTGGAGAAGGGCAAGCCGCTCGAACTGGACGTGCTGCTCGCGGCCGTCGTCGAACTGGCCGCGCTCACGAGGACCCCCGTACCGAAACTGTGCGCCGTGCACGCACTCGCCGATCTGCTCGCATCGACCACGACCCCCTCCGCAGGGAGCGCAGCATGAAGAAGAAGCCGCAGAAGCGGTATCCGAGGCTCACCCATCCCCTGGTGCGCGGCGACGACGGCCTGTTGCGCAGGGCGAGCTGGGACGAGGCGCTGGAACGGGCCGCGGCCGGTTTCCGCCAGGCGCGTCAGGCGCACGGCCCCGACGCCTTCGCGATGCTCTCCTGCGCCCGCGCCACCAACGAGATGAACTACGTGGCACAGAAGTTCACCCGCGTCGTGATGGGCACCAACAACGTCGACTCGTGCAACCGCACCTGCCACGCGCCCAGTGTCGCCGGCCTGTCGGCGGTCTTCGGCTCGGGCGGCGGCACCTCCTCGTACGAAGAGGTCGACCACACCGATCTGATCGTCATGTGGGGCTCCAACGCCCGCTTCGCGCATCCGATCTTCTTCCAGCACGTGCTGAAGGGCATCCGGAACGGGGCGCGGATGTACGCCGTCGACCCGCGCCGCACCTCGACCGCCGAGTGGGCCGAGAGCTGGCTCGGTCTGAACGTCGGCACCGACATCCCGCTCGCCCACGCGGTCGGCCGCGAAATCATCGACGCGGGGCTGGTCAACCGCGCGTTCGTGGACCGGGCGACCACCGGGTTCGAGGAGTACGCGAAGCTCGTCGAGCCGTGGACACTGTCGGCGGCCGAGAAGGTCACCGGAGTCCCTGCCGCCGCGATCCGCGAACTGGCGCACGCCTACGCGACCGCCGAACGCGCCCAGCTGTGCTGGACGCTGGGCATCACCGAACACCACAACGGCACCGACAACGTACGCGCCTTGATCAACCTCGCGCTGCTCACCGGCCAGGTGGGCCGCTACGGCGCCGGGGTGCAGCCGCTGCGCGGCCAGAACAACGTGCAGGGCGGCGGCGACATGGGCGCGATCCCCAACCGGCTGCCCGGCTTCCAGGACATCCTGCATCCCGAGACCCGTCTGAAGTTCGAACGGGCCTGGGACACCGTGATCCAGCCCCGTTACGGCAAGACCCTGACCGAGATGTTCGAGGCGATGGAGAGCGGCGAGCTGCGTGCGGTGTACTGCATCGGCGAGAACCCCGCGCAGTCGGAGGCGGACAGCGAGCAGGCGGTGCGGCGGCTCGCGGCGCTCGACCATCTGGTGGTGCAGGACATCTTCCTGACGAAGACCGCGGAGATGGCCGATGTGGTGCTGCCTGCGACTGCGGCCTGGGCCGAGACGGAGGGGACGACCACCAACAGCGAACGCCGCGTGCAGCGGGTCCGGGCCGCTCTGGTGCCGCCCGGCGAAGCGCGGGAGGACATCACCATCCTCTGTGACATGGCCGAACGCCTCGGTCATGACTGGAAGTTCGCCGACTCGCAGGAGGTCTGGAACGAGCTGCGCGCACTGTCCCCGGACCATTTCGGAATGACGTACGAGCGCCTCGACGAGCACCAGGGCCTGCAGTGGCCCTGCCCCGACACGGACGAACTGCCGTCCAGCTTCCTCCACGGCAGGCTGTGGGAGACGGACCCGCAGAGGCGCGGGATGGCGGCGGCGTTCGGCCTGGTGGAGCACGATCCACCGGTCGACCTCACGGACGAGGAGTACCCGCTGCGGCTGACGACCGGGCGGCGGCTCGACTCCTACAACACCGGGGTGCAGAGCGGAAGTTTCGCCTCGCCGCTGCGGCGCGGCGAGTACATCGAGCTGTGTCCGGAGGACGCGACGGCTTACGGCGTCGAGACGGGGGAGGAGGTGCGCGTCTCCTCACGGCGCGGCTCGGTGACGGCACCGGTGTGGATCGACCCCGGGCTGCGGCCGGGGCTCGCGTTCATGACGATGCACTTCCCCGACGAAGTGGACACCAACACCCTGACGATCGAGGCGAACTGCCCGATCGCGGGGACGGCGGAGTTCAAGGCGTCGGCGGTGCGGATAGAGAAGCTGGTGCCCGCATGGACCTGAAATTCACGGACGCGGCGAAGGCGACGGACGAGGAGCGGGAAGCGGTCGACGCGCTGCTCGGCCCCGCGGAGACGGGCTGGGAAGGCGGGTCCGACCGTTCCTCCGACGAGCTGCGCTGGGCCCGCGGCGGGGCGGCGGCCCGGGAGCGCCGGGACCTGCTGCTTCCCGCGCTGCACGCGGTGAACGACCGCGTGGGGTGGCTCAGCGAGGGTGCGCTGGACTACATCTGCCGGCGTCTGACGGTGCCACCGGCCGAGGCGTACGGGGTGGCGACGTTCTACTCCATGTTCTCGGTCGAGCCGCGTCCGGCGAAGGTGCTGCATGTGTGCACGGATCTGGCGTGTGCGGCGCGGGGCGGGTCGCTGTCGGCGGCGGACGGTCTCGGCCCCGACGTGTCGGTGCAGGCGAGCCCGTGCCTCGGGCTGTGCGAGCGGGCGCCGGCGGCGCTGCTGCTGCAGGCGGGCGCGGATCCGCTGCGCGGAGACGTTCCCCGCCCCGCCCCTTCCCCGACCGGGCTCCGCCCGGACCCGGTACCGCCTTCGGCGGTGTCCTCGATCTCCCCCTACGGCCTGGCGGCCGTGGGAGGTGCCCAAGGGGCTGATCCGCGAAATCCGGCCCCATCGGCGATTGACGCGCGGGGTGGTCCGGGGCGGAGCCCCGGTGACATGAGGGGGCGGGGTGGGGAAGAGACTCCCTACGCCACGGCCGTCATCGCTCCGGCGACCGCCGAGGCCGTGCGCGTCGCCGCCGACGCGCCGGAGGCCGCGCCCCCCGAGGCGGGCGCCGGAGCAGCGGTGCCGCAGGCCGGGCAGACGGGGCTCACGCTCCTGGGACGCGTCGGCGTCGTGGATCCCGACTCCCTCGACGACTATCGGGCCCACGGCGGCTACGCCGCCCTTCGGCGCGCCTTCGCGCTCGGGCCCTCCGGTGTCATACGCGAGGTCACCGAGTCGGGGCTGGTCGGCAGGGGCGGCGCCGCGTTCCCCACCGGCCGCAAGTGGCAGGCGACGGCGGCCCAGCCCGACCGTCCCCACTACCTCGTCTGCAACGCGGACGAGAGCGAGCCCGGCACGTTCAAGGACCGCGTGCTCATGGAGGGCGATCCGTTCGCGCTGATCGAGTCGATGACCGTCGCGGGGTACGCCATCGGCGCCCGCAAGGGATTCCTGTATCTCCGCGGCGAGTACCCGAGGGCGCTGGCCCGCCTGCAGAACGCCATCGACGCGGCACGCTCCCGCGGTTTCCTCGGGGACGACGTCCTCGGGCAGGGATACGCCTTCGACATCGAGATACGCCGGGGCGCGGGTGCCTACATCTGCGGCGAGGAGACCGCGATCTTCAACTCCGTCGAGGGCTATCGCGGTGAGCCGCGCAGCAAGCCGCCCTTCCCCGTGGAGAAGGGCCTGTTCGGCAAGCCCACGGCCGTCAACAACGTCGAGACGCTCGTCAACGTCCTGCCCGTCCTCCTGGGCAGGACGCAGGAGACCAAGCTGTTCTGCCTGTCCGGGAACGTCGAGCGACCGGGCGTGTACGAGCTGCCCTTCGGTGTCACTGTGCGCGAGCTGATCGAGCTCGCCGGGCCCCCGGAGCGCATACGTGCCGTCCTTCTGGGCGGGGCCGCCGGCAGCTTCGTACGGCCCGACGAGCTGGACATCCCCCTGACGTTCGAGGGGACGCGCGATGCCGGCACCACCCTCGGATCGGGTGTGGTGCTGGTGCTCGACGACACCGTCGAACTCCCCCGCATCCTGCTGCGCATCGCGGAGTTCTTCCGCGATGAGTCCTGCGGTCAGTGCGTGCCCTGCCGGGTCGGCACGGTCCGGCAGGAGGAAGCCCTGCACCGCATCAAGGACCGCACCGGCGCGGCGGCGGCCGACGACATCGCCCTGCTGCGCGAAGTGGGACGGGCCATGCGGGACGCCTCGATCTGCGGTCTCGGCCAGACCGCCTGGAACGCCGTCGAATCCGCCATCGACCGGCTGGGAGCCTACGAATGACCGCCATACCGCTTCAACCACCGCGCAGGCTGGTCGAGTTCACTCTCGACGGCGAGCCGGTCCGGGTCCCCGAGGGCGACACGATCCTGGACGCGTGCCGGGCCAACGGCAAGGACGTCCCGACGCTGTGCCAGGGCGACACGCTCACACCGAAGAACGCCTGCCGGGTGTGCGTCGTCGAGGTCGAGGGTGCGCGGACGCTCGCCCCCGCCTGTTCCAGGCGCGCCGAACCCGGAATGAGCGTGCGGACCGACACCGAGCGCGCCCGGCACAGCAGGAAGATCGTCCTGGAGCTGCTCGCCTCTTCCACGGATCTGTCCACGACTCCCCGCGCCTCGGAGTGGATCAAGGAGTACGAGGCGAAGCCGGACCGCTTCGGTCCGGACGCGGCGACGGTGAACGAGGAGCCGAAGGTCGACAACGACCTGTACGTCCGCGACTACGACAAGTGCATCCTCTGCTACAAGTGCGTCGACGCCTGCGGCGAGCAGTGGCAGAACACGTTCGCGATCGCCGTGGCGGGCCGTGGCTTCGACTCCCGCATCTCCACCGAGCACGACGCCCCGCTGACCGACTCCGCCTGTGTGTACTGCGGCAACTGCATCGAGGTGTGCCCGACGGGTGCGCTGTCGTTCAAGTCGGAGTTCGACATGCGGGCCGCGGGCACCTGGGACGAGCCGTCGCAGACGCAGACGACGACCGTCTGCGCGTACTGCGGCGTCGGCTGCAACCTCACCCTGCATGTGCAGGAGAATGAGATCGTCAAGGTCACCTCGCCGCACGACAACCCGGTGACCCACGGCAACCTCTGCATCAAGGGCCGTTTCGGCTACCAACACGTTCAGCAGCGCTGATCGAAACGACTGGGACTGATCACCATGGGACGGGTCACCGAGCGCCGCCGCACCATTCGCATCCGTGACGGGGTCGTCTCCACGCGTCCGGACACCCTGGTCGCGGAGGAGCCGCTGGAGATCCGGCTCAACGGGAAACCCCTCGCGATCACGATGCGCACACCGGGCGACGACTTCGCACTGGCGGCGGGCTTCCTGGTCAGCGAGGGGGTGCTGGGGACGGCCGAGGAACTGCAGTCGATCGTGTACTGCGCGGGCGCCACGGCCGACGGCGCGAACACGTACAACGTGGTCGACGTGAAGCTCGCTCCCGGCGTCCCCGTCCCGGACATCACCCTGGAGCGCAACGTCTACACCTCCTCGTCCTGCGGCCTGTGCGGCAAGGCCAGCCTGGACGCGGTGCGCACCACCGCCCGCTTCGAGATCGCCGACACTCCCCCGGTCCGTGTCGAGCCCGCTCTGCTCGCCGGCCTCCCCGACCGGCTGCGTGCGGCGCAGCAGGTGTTCGACCGGACCGGGGGCCTGCACGCCGCGGCGCTCTTCTCGCCCGAGGGCGAGATGCTCGACATACGCGAGGACGTCGGCCGCCACAACGCGGTCGACAAGCTGATCGGCCGGGCTCTCCAGGAGGGCAGGCTGCCGCTGTCGCGGACGATCCTGCTGGTGTCGGGGCGGGCGTCGTTCGAGCTTGCGCAGAAGGCGGTGATGGCGGGCATCCCGGTGCTCGCGGCCGTCTCGGCGCCGTCGTCGCTGGCGGTGGATCTGGCCGCCGAGACGGGGCTGACGCTCGTCGGCTTTCTGCGCGGCACCAATATGAACGTGTACGCGGGCGACGAGCGCATCGCCCTCGGCACCGGGGTATGACGCGCCCCGCGGCACGGGAGACGGACCCGGCCGGCGGGGAGCGCCCCCTGCGCCGGCCGGGTCCTTCCGTGCGGTGCCTGGTGCCCCGGTGCTCTCAGCGCCGGCGGACCCGCCGACGGGCGTCCGACGGCGGCGGGATCATCTGCAGTGTGAGCGTCGCCGGGGGTTCGGCGATTCCGGGGCCGCCCGCCTCGGCCCAGGCGAGCACGTCGTCGATGGCGTCGTCGTCGAGCGCCCACCCGACCCAGGACGCCCGGGCACCGCGGCGACGGCCCTCGGAGGAGGGCTGGACGACGATCACGTTCGCCTGTCCGCACGGCCCGAGGCAGTCACTGGTCCGCACGGCCAGCCGCCCGTCGGAGGCGGCTGCCGCCTGCCGCAGACGGGCCAGTTGAGCGTCGTGGTCGGTACCGGGGTGCTTGCGGCCGTCGCCGCAGCAGCACCCCCGGCACACGACGAGGGTGCAGGGGCGGGCGCCTATGGCACGTATCGCGAACGTCGTCACCGGGTGATCTTCCCAGTCGCAGGACGGACCCACGTCGGCCGGGGCCGGGAACCGGCCACCGAAGTGGTCGGCACATGCCCCATGCCCGCGTCAGCGCCCGTCGGCCGCGTTCAGCGGCTTTGCAGCGCGGTGGGCGCGGAGGCCCCGGGGCGCGCGGTCGGCGTGGCGCGCTCCTGATCACGGGCGCGGCGCTTCGCCATCACCGCGCAGACCATCAACTGCAGCTGGTGGAAGAGCATCAGCGGCAGGACCGCCAGGCTCGCGTGCGCCCCGAACAGCACCGTCGCCATCGGCAGTCCCGCCGCGAGGCTCTTCGTCGTGCCCGCGTTCTGGATCGCGATCCGGTCCGCCCGGCCGAAGCCGAGCCTCTTCGCGCCGAACCAGGTCACAGTGAGCATCGCCGCGAGCAGAAGCATCTCCACCACCAGCAGCCCGCCCAGGCGGGCCGGCGTCACCTGCCGCCAGATCCCCGCGACCATGCCTTCGCTGAACGCGGCATAGACGACGAGCAGGATCGAGCCGCGGTCGACGTAGCCGAGGAGCTTTTGGTGGCGGGAGAGGACCGGGCCCACCCAGCGGCGCAGCAACTGGCCAGCCAGGAACGGCACGAGCAGCTGCAGCACGATGCGCAGCAGCGAACCGGCCGAGAAGCCGCCCGCGCCGCCGCCCAGGAGCAGCGCCGCCAGCAGGGGGGTCAGGAGGATCCCGGCGAGGCTGGAGAAGGAACCCGCGCAGATCGCCGCGGGCACGTTGCCGCGGGCCATGGAGGTGAAGGCGATCGACGACTGGATGGTGGACGGCACCAGACACAGGAACAGCAGTCCGTTCGCCAGCTCCGGGGTGAGGACCAGCGGCTGGAGTTTCCACGCCGCCAGTCCGAGCAGGGGGAAGACCGCGAACGTCGCGGCCAGCACCGTGAGATGGAGCCGCCAGTGCCGCAGCCCGTCGAGGGTCTCGCGGGTCGACAGCCGGGCGCCGTACAGGAAGAAGAGGAGCGCCACCGCGCCGGTGGACGCGCCGCCCGCGACATCGGCCGCCGTGCCCGATGCGGGGAGCAGAGCCGCGAGTCCCACCGTGGCCAGCAGCGCAAGTATGTACGGGTCGATCGGCAGCCAGGACGGCAGCTGCCAGGTGCGGCGGTTCATGTGCTCACTTGCTCTCGGTCGCGGACATGCCCTTCCTATGATCCTCCGCAACTCCTTGATCGGGAATCCCGCACACCGTGGTGACTGTCATCACGAATCCCGATGAGCAGATCCGGTACGCCGCGGGCACGGCTCAGGTGCGGCTGCCGCGGAGTCGCCGCTTGGGGCGCGGCTCGACCGGCTCGTCACGGGCCTCGGCCCACAGCGATCGCACATGGCCCAGATGGCGCGCCATGCACTCCTCGGCGGCCGGCGCGTCGCCGGCCACCATCAGGTCGAGCAGTTCGAGATGCTCCTCGGCGGAGGAGATCAGCTGACCGTGCCGGTCGAGCCCCTTCAGGCCGTAGAGGCGGGAACGCTTGCGCAGGTCGCCCACCGTCTCGACCAGCCGGTCGTTGCCCGCGAGAGCCAGCAGGCCGAGGTGGAAACGGCGGTCGGCGTCCAGATAGCCGATGAGATTGTGCTCGCGGGCCTGGGCAACGATCTCCTCGGCGACAGGACGCAGTTGCTCCAACTGCTGGGCGTCTGCGATCCGGGCGACCCTGCCGACCGTCGGCACCTCTATGAGCGCGCGCAGCTCGGTGTACTGGTCCAGATCCCGCTCACTGACCTCGGTGATCCGGAAACCCTTGTTGCGTACGGGTTCGACCATGCCCTCGCGGGCGAGGTCGAGCATCGCCTCGCGAACGGGTGTGGCCGAGATGCCGAACTCGGCCGCGAGACCGGGTGCGGAGTACACGCTGCCCGGGCGTAGTTCACCCGCGACGAGGGCGGCGTGCAGGGCATGGGCAACCTGGTCGCGCAGCCGTTCCTGTGCGGTGATCAGGTTGGGCTGCTTCAAGTCGCCCATGTCGCTTCCTCCGAGGTCCGCGGGGCCCTCAGCGTACAATGTCACGTTGCGCTGACGGCCGGGACGGCGAATGCCGTCCCGGCCCATGGGTGTCAGCTGCGCAGGGGTCCTTCACAGGAGTACGAGGACGTGCCCGCACGGCCGTTGGCCCAGATCTCGACCTCGCCGAACGAGCAGTTCATGTCGGCGAGGTTGTTCGAGGCGGCGCCTGCCCGGTCGAGGATGAAGTGGTCGACCGTCTCCGCCATGTCCTTGAACACCCGGCTCTCGTCCGCCGCGTCGGAGAGGGTGGCGGTGATCCGGCCGGTGCACCCGAAGCGCCTCTTGCCCGGCTCGCCGCTCTCCACGCAGTCCGGGTGCGCGGCCGTCGCGGACTGGAAGCGGGCACGGACACCGGCCACCGAGTCCTCCGCCAACTGCCCGTTGGGCGTGTACGTGGTGTTGGGCACGAACAGGTCGTCCACCTTGGCGATCTGTGTGTCCAGGAAGCCGTCGTAGGCCCGCTGGAGCGCTGCGTCGCCGCCGAGCCGGGCACGCCAGGCGTCGAAGGCCGCCGGGTCGTCCGCCCGCAGATGGCGGTACATCTCCCGAAGCAGTGCGGGACGCTCGGTCCACAGGAACTCGAAGAAGGTTCCCGCGTAGTCGTAGAAGCGGAAGCCGTCCCCGTCGTACGTCGCATGCAGCAACTGGTCGACGGTCATCCGCGGGCCACCGCCCGCAGTGTCCTCGATGATGCCGAGGACCAGGGACTTGCGCACGGCGACGCCGTCGTCGCGGGTGGCTCCGTCGAAGAACTCCGCGGTGCCCTCGTCCATCGCCGTGGTGCGGTCGCCGCTGTACCAGGGGCCTTCACCGAAGTAACCGGGCACCGCCCAGCGGCCGTTGAGATAGTGGACGTACTCGTGGCGGAAGAGCTCCTCGAGTGTGAGCGACGAGTCCTGCGGAACCCTGCGCTGGTAGGTGTAGAAGGTCGCTCCCCGCTCGATGTAGACCCCGCCGTTCTCGGTGCCCATCCCGGTGAGGATCGGGTGGTAGTTCTCGTAGTCGGCGCGAGAGGCGTAGAGCACGACCGTGAGCGCGGCGTTCGGGTCGCCGGCCAGCGGCTCCAGCGAGCCGAGCACCCGGTGGAACTGCGCCTTGACCTGCTTGCTCGCGTAGTAGAGCTGATCGACCGTGGCGCGGTCGAGCCCGGTGCGGACCTTGATGCCTCCGGCGTCGTACGTGTAGGTGTGCGGGAAGATCCGCCGCTCGATGTCCGCCTTGCAGACGCCGTACGGCTCGCACGCCTCGTAGAAGTTGAGCCAGGACACCAGCGAGGCCCAGGGCGCCCGCCCGGTGCCGAAGTTGCTCTCGGCAACGGGCAACAGGGCGCCGAGGTCGGGCACGGTCAGGGCGGTGAGTGCGGCGATCTGCCCGAAGCGGCCGTACTCGCTCAGCGCGTCACGGACGGCCCATTCGTTGACGGTGCCCTTGAGGTGGGTGTGGTGCGCGAAGGCCCGGAAGGCGGCCCGGTAGGACGCGTTCTGCGTGACCACGTTGTGGAACGCGGTGTCCCTGTTGCCGGGGTAGACGCCGAGGTAGTTCACGGAGAGGGCGGCCAGTGCGGCGCCGCCCCAGGAGGCGTTGTCGTACTGGCCCTTGTGGTACTTGTCCATGGTGGCCAGGACTTTCTTGATGAGGCCGAGCTGGCTGTGGCGCAGCCCCGGGGCGCTGCCCGCGTAGAGCGCCTCGCGCAGGCTCTCCGCGTTGGTCCTGGTGACGTCGAAGGTGCGGGACGCGGCGCCGTAGGCGTGGATACCGCTTCTCATGGCCTCGGTGGTCGGGACGTCGGTGACATCGATCTCGGGGCGCGAGAAATCGTGGTAGGCCACGGCGTGCAGGTAAGTGAGCATCTCCAGCAGGTGGGTGGAGTTGCTGCCGTCGTGACCGGCGGCGAGGCCGGAGATGCGCCGGCTCACCGCCTGGACGTGGGCGTCGGACATGACGGGGGCGAGGCGGGCGTCCCATGTCCAGATCAGGCCGGCGAGACAGCTGTCGGCGGTGACCGCGGGGTCGGCGAGGAAGTCCGCCCACGCCTCGGGCAGGAGACGGGTGACGCCGTCGAGGGTGCACGGCACCCCGTCGGCGGTGACGGGCGGGGCCGCGGCACGAGGAGCGGCGGGACTCTGCCGGCCGGGTATGCGGCCCTGTGCCGATCCGCCCGGCGCCGGTGCGGGAGCGGCGGTGCGCCTGGGCGCACGGGCGAGACGGTCGACCTCGTCGTGACGGTTCCCGCCACCGGGCCTTGCGTCGGGCGCGGTTGACGGGGAGGCGGGCGCGAGCGGGCCGGGTCGGGCGGCCGAGGCGGCGGGCGTCTGCGGGCCGGGCTGATCGGCCCTGGCCAACTGCCCCAGAGGCGCGAGCAGTGCGACGGTGACGGCTCCTGCGAGCAGTGGCTTGCGCAGGGATCTGAGCTGGGACACCTGTGGACTCCTGTGGGAGGTGAGTGGTGCGACAGCGTTGCGGAGCGCCACTAAGTGCCGGGCTGCACAAGGGGATTGACGGGTCGGCACGCCGTGGCGCGCCATGTAACATAGTAATGTGAAATTTTACTGGCAAGGGGTGCGCGGCCCCTTCTTGCGGTGCATGCGGCCGCCGAACCCATAGGCTCGGCGCATGTACGACCCCACCCAGCTGCGCACATTCCTGGCCGTCGCACAGACCCTGAACTTCACTCAGGCCGCCCGCCGTCTCGGGCTGCGCCAGTCCACGGTGAGCCAGCACGTGCGCAGGCTGGAGGACGCGACGGGGCGGCTGCTGTTCACGCGGGACACCCACAGCGTGGAGCTGACCGCGGACGGCGAGGCGATGCTCGGCTTCGCCCGCACGATCCTTCAGGCACAGGAGCGCGCCACGGCCTTCTTCACCGGCACCCGGCTGCGCGGCCGGTTGCGGTTCGGGGCGTCGGAGGACTTCGTACTGACACGGCTCCCGGAGATCCTGGTGGCCTTCCGCCGCGATCATCCGGAGGTCGATCTCGAACTCACGGTGGAGCTCTCGGGCACGCTGCACAAGCGGCTGGAGGCGGGCCGCCTGGATCTGGTGCTCGCCAAACGCGGGCCGGGAGCGGCGACGCAGGGCGAGCTGGTCTGGCGCGACCACATGGTGTGGATCGCCGCGCAGGGCGTACGCCCGGATCCCGAGCGGCCCGTCCCGTTGATCCTGTTCCCGCCCCCGGCAGTCACCCGCTCCCGCGCCCTCGATGTGCTGGAGAAGGAAGGCCGCGAGTGGCGCATCGTCTGCACGAGCGGCAGCCTCAGCGGGCTGGTCGCCGCGGCGCGCGCCGGGCTGGGAGTGATGGCGCACACCCGCGGTCTGATCCCGCCGGGGCTGACGGTCGTGTCCGAGCGGGCGGCACTGCCGGATCTCGGCACGGTCGACTTCGTACTGCTGCAGGGCCGGCGCAGCCACCCGGCACAGGAGGCTGCCGCGGCGCTGGCGGACGCGCTGCTGGCGGCGGGCGACCGGCTGCACGGCCCGGTACCCCACTGACCAGGTACGGACCAAGGTCTTCGCCCGGTAGAAGGCCGGTGATCGCTGCGTACAGATTCGGTGGAGATTCGGCCCGACTGTACTTACTCTGAGGTCAGAAATCCCCCCAACCACCCCTTCCAGCTCTCCCGTTCCCCCTGTTGACCTGTGTCGATGCCAATCGTCCACTGTTCACGCAGCCCCTCCCGCACGGAGAAATCGTGGGGTACGGTCACGGCGCTGTGCGGAGCGCCACAAGGAGCAGGCCATTGCGCGAGTTCTCTGTCCCACCCATGGCCGCGGCGCCTCAGGTCGGCGGACTGGCGGACGCGGTCTTCGACCATGCCCTGGACGATCCCGACCGGGTCGCGCTCGGCCGCAAGGACGCCGAGGGCCACTGGCAGAACGTCACGTCGGCCCAGTTCCGTGACGAGGTGCTGGCGCTGGCCAAGGGCCTGCTCGCGCACGGCGTCCGGTTCGGCGACCGCGTCGCGCTGATGTGCCGTACGCGCTACGAGTGGACACTGTTCGACTTCGCGCTGTGGACGGTGGGCGCCCACTCCGTGCCCGTGTATCCGACGTCCTCCGCCGAGCAGGTCTACTGGATGCTGCACGACGCCGAGGTCACGGCCTGCATGGTGGAGCAGGAGGACCACGCCATGACCATCGGGTCGGTGATCGACAAGCTGCCCCGGCTGAACCGGCTGTGGCAGCTTGACGCCGACGCCGTGGCCGAACTGGTCGCCGCCGGTGAGCACATCGACGACGACGTCGTGCACCGGCACCGGCGGGCGGTGACGCCGGACTCGATCGCCACGATCATCTACACCTCGGGCACCACGGGCCGCCCCAAGGGCTGCGTGATCACCCACGCCAACTTCATGTTCGAGACCGACACCTTGATCAGCCGCTGGGAACCGGTCTTCCACTCACGACCCGGCGACGAGGCGGCGACGCTGCTCTTCCTGCCGCTGGCGCATGTCTTCGGCCGGATGGTCGAGGTCGCAGCGATCCGCGGCCGGGTCAAACTCGGCCATCAGCCGGTGCTGCAGGCCAGCGCGCTGCTGCCGGATCTCGCAAGCTTCAGACCGACGTTCATCCTGGCCGTCCCCTACATCTTCGAGAAGGTGTTCAACGCCGCGCG
Organism: Streptomyces sp. NPDC043812; assembly: GCF_056436245.1. Lineage (NCBI taxonomy): Bacteria > Bacillati > Actinomycetota > Actinomycetes > Kitasatosporales > Streptomycetaceae > Streptomyces > Streptomyces sp. NPDC043812. The sequence goes on along the minus strand of NZ_JBWKCY010000026.1, from coordinate 53,268 downwards.
CCGCAAGGCGGAGACCCAGGGCAAGGTCGGCGCGTTCGACAAGGCCGTGGATGTGGCGGTGCGGTACGCGGAAGCGATGGAGCACCGGGCGTTCGATCTCGGGCCCGGCCCGTCGGCGGGGCTGCGCATGCAGCACCAGCTGTTCGAGAAGCTGGTGTACGGCAAGGTCCGCGACGCGATGGGCGGACGGGTGCGGCACGCGATGTCCGGCGGTTCCGGTATGGACCGCCGGCTGGGGCTGTTCTTCGAGGGCGCGGGCGTCACGATCTTCGAGGGGTACGGTCTGACCGAGTCGACCGCGGCGGCCACCGCCAACCCTCCCGAGCGCACGCGGTACGGCACGGTCGGTCTGCCGATCCCGGGCACCACGGTGCACATCGCGGAGGACGGCGAGGTCTGGCTGCACGGCGGCCACATCTTCTCCGGCTATCTGAACGACCCGAAGGCCACCGACGCCGTGCTGCACGACGACTGGCTGGCGACCGGCGACCTCGGAGCCCTCGACGAGGACGGCTATCTGACGATCACGGGCCGCAAGAAGGAGATCCTGGTGACGTCGGGCGGCAAGAGCGTCTCGCCCATCGGCCTTGAGGAGCGCGTGCGGGCGCACCCGCTGGTGGCGCAGTGCATCGTCGTCGGCAACGACCGTCCGTACATCGCCGCGCTGGTCACCGTCGACCAGGAAGCGGTCGACCACTGGCTGACGATCCAGGGAAAGGCCCCGCTGTCCCCCGCGGAACTGGTGCGCGACCCGGACCTGGAGATGGAGGTCCGGCGGGCGGTGGTGGCCGCCAACACGCTGGTGTCGAAGGCCGAGTCGATCCGTACGTTCCGGATCCTCGCCCATCCCTTCAGCGAGGAGCACGGACTGCTGACCCCGTCGCTGAAGCTCAAGCGCAAGGCGATCGAGAACGCGTACGCGGTCGAGGTGAACGCGCTGTACCACTAGGCACCCCCCGCACCGCCCGGCGCGGGGGCGCGGATTTCCGCGCCGGGCGGGTGTGGCCCGGGCTCAGCCGATCGTCACCCGGAAGATCTTGTCGGAGCCGGCCGGCTGACCGCCGTTGCCGTCGGCGTTGGTGGTCGACAGCCACAACTGGTTCGCGCCGGGCACCTTGGTGACGGCGCGCAGCCGGCCGTAGGTGCCGACGTAGTACGACTTGGCGGTGCCGACGTCCTCGTTGCCGGGATTGATCGGGATCTCCCAGAGCCGTTCGCCGCGCAGGGACGCCATGTAGACGGCGTTGTCGACGACGGCGACACCGCTGGGGGAGGCGTCGGCGACGTTCCAGGTCTTCTTGGGGTTGGTCATCCCGGAGACACTGCAGTTGCCCTCGCAGGTGGGCCAGCCGTAGTTGTGGCCGGACTTGATCAGGTTCAGCTCGTCCTTGGAGTTCTGGCCCAGTTCGGCGGACCACAGCCTGCCCTGGGCGTCGAAGGCGAGGCCCTGCGGATTGCGGTGGCCGAGGCTGAAGACGAGGTTGCCGAAGGGGTTGCCCGGCGCCGTCTTCCCGTCCTTGGTCATACGCAGGATCTTGCCGTTGAGGGAGTTCCTGTCCTGGGCGAGCGACGTGGTCTGGGCGTCGCCGGTCGAGGCGTAGAGGTAGCCGTCCGGGCCGAAGGCCAGCCGTCCGCCGTTGTGGTACCTGGCCTTCTTGATGCCCTGGACCAGGGCCTTGTAGCTGGTCAGGGAGGAGCCGTCGTACGTCATGCGGGCGATGCGATTGCCGTCGGACGAGGTGTGCATGAAGTAGACGTAGCGGTTCGATGCCCAGTCCGGGTCGACGGCGACGCCCATCAGTCCGCCCTCGCCGCCCGTGGTCTGGGAGTCGGGGACGGCGCCGACCTCCGTCCTGCTGCCGGACGGGGTGACCTTGAAGACCTTGAAGGAGTCCCGCTCGGTCACCAGGGCGGCCGAGCCGTCGGGCAGCCAGGAGGTGCCCCAGGGGATGGACCAGCCGGAGGAGATGGTGGTGATGCCGGTCGGCGTGCCCAGGGCGCCGGCGCGTTCCGGCTCGACGGCGCCGGCGTTCTGGACGAGTCCCGCGACGAGCGCTGCCGCGCCCAGCGCTGCCACCGTGCTCAGCTTGGCCTTCAGGGACGTGCTGCGGTGCATGTATGGCCTCCGTGGGGGGATTTGAGTGTTTCCAGCCGTTCTATGCGGGTCGCCCTAACGACGATCTTGGTCCGTGTTCAGACGAGCTGGTAGCCGCGCATGTCGGTGAGCAGCAGGTGGCAGTTGCGCAGGGAGCCCGAACTGTCGCCGAGGGAGCGGTAGATGCCCCACTTGGGGCGAACCCGGTCCGCGAGGAAGGTGTCCACGCCCGACCTCGACTTGTCGATCACCGTGGTCCCGCCGTCCTTGAGGATCCAGCGGACGGAGCCGGAGGTCCCGTTGCCGATCTTCATCTGGAAGTCGACGTCGATCCACTTGTTGTGCAGCGGTTCGAGGTTGGTGCGGCCCACCAGGACGTCTCCCGCGATGACCTTGAGTTCGATGGTCTGTACGCCGTTCACACGCCGCAGGGACTGCACGACGATCGGGGAAGACCCGGTGCCGGGCTGCTTCATCTGCATGATGTGCGTGAAGCTCGTGGTCGCCTTCAGCGTGTCGGGGATGAACATCGCGTACGTGACGCGCCAGGTCTCGCCGGATCTCCACTGCAGGGACGAACTGCCGTTGCGGCAGCCGGTGACCTCGTGACGCTGGCGGTCGGTGCTCGTGTCCCGGTCCACGGTGTGCATCGTGAACCGGAAGTTGTCCCCCTCGGTGGTGATGTGAGGACCGGCCGACGTGTGGGAGTCCGCGCGGTCGTCCTCGATCGTCTCGAAGGCCCTGAGCTTGTCGCGGCTCGCCGACGGCGACCAGCGCAGTTGCCAGGAGGCCGCGTCGGCGGGCGTGGCAAGGGCGGGCAGTCCGGCGACCGCCGCGGCGCCGCCGATGGCGGCACCGAGCACTGCTCTGCGTGTGGGGGTCATGTACATGTCCTCCTTCTCCTCGGGTGTCAGGACCGCCCTTGTTCGCGGTAGGTGTACGCGGAGGGTGCCTCGATGTCCGTCGCCCGCGGGCCGTCGACGAGCGCGCGTACGAGCGCGTGGTCCGGCGAGCGGGAGCAGACCGGGTCGGTGCGGGTGGCCTCCCCGGTAAGGGCGTACGCCTGGCAGCGGCAGCCGCCGAAGTCCCGGGTGCGCAGTTCGCAGCTGCGGCACGGCTCCTGCATCCAGCTCTCGCCGCGGTAGAGGGTGAACGCCTTCGACTCGTACCAGATCCACTCCAGTGGGTGGTCCTTGACATTGGGCGCGTCCAGACCCGGCAGGGCGGCGGCGGCCGGGCAGGGGCGGACGGTGCCGTCGGGGGCAACGGTGAGCGAGAGTGCGCCCCAGCCGCCCATGCAGGGCTTGGCCGTTCCGTCGACGTAGTCGGGCACCACCCACACCAGTTGCATGCGGCCGTCCACGTCCCGCCGTCGGCGCTCGAGACAGGCACGGGCGGCGGCGATCTGCTCCCGGCCGGGCAGCAGGGCGTCGCGGTTGAGCAACGCCCAGCCGTAGAACTGCGTGTTGGCGAGTTCGATGCGTTCCGCGCCCCAGGCGAGGCCGAGGTCGATCAGCTCGTCGAGCGCGTCGAGGTTGGCGCGGTGCAGCACGACGTTGAGCCCGAGCGGCAGGTCCGCCTCCCGTACGAGCTGAGCCGCGCGCTCCTTCGCCGCGTACGACCGCGCACCGGCGATGCGCTCCGAGGCGTCGGGGTCGGCATGCTGCACGGACAGCTGGACGCTGCGCAGCCCGGCCGCGACGAGTTCGGCGAGCCGTTTCTCGTGGAGCCCGACGCCGCTCGTGACGAGCTGGGTGTGGATGCCCGCGGCGTCGGCCGCCGCGACGATCTCGGTCAGATCGCGGCGCAGCAGTGGCTCGCCGCCCGACAGATGGGTCTGCACGACGCCGAGTCGGGCGGCCTGCCGGAAGACGTCGGCCCACTGCCGGGTAGTCAGTTCCGCTGACCGACCGACCAGTTCGACGGGGTTCGAGCAGTAGGCGCAGCGAAGGGGACAGCCGTGGCTCAGTTCGGCGAGCAGCGCCCAGGGCGGATCCACGGCCGTCACAGCAGCCACCCTTCCTTGCGCAACCGGTCCAGAAAGACGGGCACGTCCTCGGCGACCGGCGCACCCGGATGTGCACGGGTGAGTTCGGCGACGATGGCCGGGACATCCCGACTGCCGTCGCAGAGCCGCAGGATCGATCCGGCATTGCCCCGGAGGACGACGACGCGTTCGGGGAGGACGAGAAGATCGGTGTCGCGTACGCGGTCGTACCGGAGCACCACCGAGCGGGCGAGCACGGGCGTCCACGGCTCGGCGGTTGCCTCGCCGTCGGTGGAGGTCGTCATGTCCGCTCCCCCGCCGTGTCGACCGCGTCCAGCAGGGACCAGAGCACATCGCACTTGAAGGCGAGGGCGGCGACCGCCGCTTCCTGCTCCTGCCGGGTCCGGGCCCAGGCCAGCACCAGGGCCAGCGCTTCCTCGCTGTCCCGGCCGCCCTGTCCGATGCGGCTGCGGAAGTAGGTCAGTCCGTCGGCGTCGATCCAGCCGTAGTGGCGTTCGAAGGCGTCGATGCGTGTGCGCATGATGCCGGGCGCGGCGAGTTCGGTGAGGGAGGCCGCGACGGCTTCGAGCGGCGAGCGCAGTCGGCAGAAGTTCACGTAGCCGTCCACCGCGAGCCGGACGCCCGGCAGCACCTCCGCGCCGGAGCGCAGCCGGTCGCGGTCGATTCCGGCGGCTTCACCGAGCCGCAGCCAGCGTTCGATGCCGCCGTCGCCGTCCTTCTCGCCGTCGTGGTCGTGGATCCTGCGGATCCAGGAGCGCCGCAGGGCCGGGTCGTCGAACTTGGCGAGGATCAGCGCGTCCTTGACGGGAATGTGCCGCTGGTAGTGGAAGCGGTTGAGGATCCAGCGGCGTAACTCGTCCGGGCCGAGGGCACCTCGGTGCATGCGCAGATTGAACGGGTGCCGGTCGTGATAGCGCTCCGCGGGCACGGCACGCAGCCGCTCCGTGAACGCCTCCCGGCTCCAGACTTCCGTGTTCACAGCTCGATCACCATCCGGTCGGCGGCGACCTCGATGCCCAGTTCGGTCAGCAGCGCGTGCTGTTCGGCGTCCGGGTCGACGAGGGGGTTGGTGTTGTTGAGGTGGGTGTAGAGGCAGCGCGCGCGGAGGCCGGAGAGCCGGCGCGCGGTGCCGTTCTCCCCGGCGATGGGCACGTGGCCCATGCCGCTCGCGGTCCTGGCCGAGAAGCCGCTCCGTATCGGTTCGTCGTCGTCCCAGAAGGTGCCGTCGACGATGACGACGTCGGCCGCCTCCGCCGCCTCCTGCAACTCGTCCGTCCAGCGTGCGACGGCCGGGGCGTACAGCAGGGAGCGGCCGGTCGCCGACTCGCGCAGCCGCAGGCCGACGACCCAGGTGCGTTCGTCGGGGCCGGTGCCGACGGCGTAGCGGGGCCGCTTCGCGGAGACGGGGACGGCCGAGACGTCGATCGTGCCGCCCTTGGCGAGCGGTTCGGCGTCGCGGCCGAGTTGGCGCCAGTCGATGCGGGTGTAGGGAGCGAGGGTCTCGCCGATGCGCATGCGGCCGAGCAACGCGTCGCGTACGGGCCCGGTGGCGAGGACGTCGAAGCCGTCGGCCTCGCGGAGGCGGGCGAGGCCGAGGGTGTGGTCGAGTTCGGCGTCGGTGAGGACGACGCCTGCGACGGGGGATTCGCGCGGCCCGGGTCCGGGGTGGAGTGCGGGGGTCCGTTCGATCTGTTCGCCGATGTCGGGGGTGGCGTTGACGAGGTACCAGCGGTTCCCGTCGGCGCGGACGGCAAGAGAGGCATGGAGGCGGCGGCGGTGCGGGTGTGCGCGCGCCCCGGCACAGCCGGGACACGCGCAGTTCCACTGGGGCAGTCCGCCGCCCGCCGCGGTGCCGAGCACCTGCAGCAGCATGGCGGCAGGGTCTACCGGTCGGTGAGGGCGTAGGCGGTGACCTCCAGCGCGGTCTCGACGACCACGAAGTCGGGGGTCTGCCAGGGCGTCTCCGCCGGGTTCTCCTGGGTGGGGTGCATGGCTGTACCTGCTTTCCTGAGATGGGGGGTCAGGAGTGGCGCATGATGCCCATGGACATACGGCACGCGCGGAACGCGCGTTCATGTCGATGTCCGCCGTTCAGGCATCTGCCAAAGCGTCCCGCCTTGATGAGACGCGGTCAATGGTCCGGACCGATATGGTCACACCCGGATCACGCCGGAAGCGGAGGCGGGAATGTGTCCGCGGATGTGATCGTTGACCGTGGGAGTACCAACCGACGACGTAAGGATCGACCGCTCGTGAGCAAGGTCCCCTCCATCACCCTCAACAACGGTGTCTCGATGCCGCAGCTCGGCTTCGGTGTCTGGCAGGTGCCGGACGACGAGGCGGCGAGCACGGTCGCCACGGCCCTGGAGACCGGGTACCGCAGCATCGACACCGCGGCCATCTACGAGAACGAGACGGGCACCGGCAAGGCTGTCGCCACCTCCGGCATCGCGCGCGAGGAGCTCTTCGTCACCACGAAGCTGTGGAACGGCGACCAGGGGTACGACGCGACGCTGCGCGCGTTCGACACTTCGCTGGCCAAGCTCGGCCTGGACTACGTCGATCTCTACCTGATCCACTGGCCGGTCCCCGCGAAGGACGCGTACGTGGACACGTACAAGGCGTTCGAGAGGATCCACGCGGACGGCCGCGCCAAGGCCATCGGCGTGTCGAACTTCCTGCCGGAGCACCTGGAGCGGCTGATCGGCGAGACGTCGATCGTCCCCGCCGTCAACCAGATCGAACTGCACCCGCAGCTCCAGCAGTCCGCATCCCGCGAGGCCCACGCCCGGCACGGCATCGCGACCGAGGCCTGGTCCCCGCTGGGCCAGGGCAAGGGCCTCCTCGAGGTCCCCACCGTGGTCGCCGTCGCCCAGAAGCACGGCCGCACCCCCGCCCAGGTGGTGCTGCGCTGGCATCTGCAGCTCGGCAATGTGGTGATCCCCAAGTCCGTGACCCCGTCCCGGATCGCGGAGAACATCGACGTGTTCGGCTTCGAGCTGGACGCCGACGACCTGGCGGCGTTCGCGGCTCTCGACGAGGGCAAGCGACTCGGCCCGGACCCGGCGGAGTTCAACGCCGGCTGACGCGGCGCACGGCAGGGGAAGGGCCGGGAGAGCGGGGGCTCTCCCGGCCCTTCCGGCGTTGTCGGTGGCCGGTGCGACGATGGTGGCGATCGTCTCCGGGAGCACGGAGAGGCGCGGAGAGGCAGGACAGTGAGCGGGCCACTTGAGTCAGGGCGCTATCTGGTGCGCAACGTCGGCAGCGGGCTGGTGCTGGAGGTGGCGAGCGGCGCGAAGGGCAGCGGCGCCCGGGTGCAGCAGGCCGCTCAGACCGGCGAGCCCGGCCAGCTCTGGCAGATCGACCCCGTCCCCAACGGCAGCGGGCTGTACCACTTCGTGAACGGGGCGAGCGGCAAGCGGCTCGACGTCGCCAACGCGGACACGGCGAACGGCGTCCGCATCCAGCAGTGGAAGGCCAACAACTTCGGTGCCCAGGAGTGGATCGTCGAGGAGCATCTCGACGCACCGGGCACCTTCGCCGTGGTGAGCTTCATCAGCGGGCTGCTGCTCGAGGTCGCCGGCGGCAGCACGGAAGAGGGCGCCGGCATCCAGCAGTGGGAGGACACCGACGGGCCCCACCAGTGGTGGCGCCTGGAGCCGGTGGACGGCTGAACGGACGCCCTCGGCTCATCACCGTCCCGCGCGGGCACCCGTGCGGTGTTCCTGCGGGCTGATGCCCCGTACGCGTTTGAACGCGGCGCTCATGGCGAACGAGCCGCTGTAGCCGACCTTCCGGGCGATCGCCTCCACCGTCGCGTCGCTCTCGCGCAGCAGATCGGCCGCCACGGCCAGCCGCCAGCCGGTGAGATAGGCCATCGGCGGCTCGCCCACCAGATCGGCGAAGCGGCGGGCGAGCCCGGCGCGCGAGACACCGCACCTCGCGGCGAGGGAGGCCACGGTCCACGGGTGCGCGGGGTCGTCCTGGAGGAGGCGCAGCGCCCGGCCGACCACCGGGTCCCCCATCGCCCGGTACCAGGCCGGGGGTTCGGCGTCGGGCCCCGCGAACCAGGTCCGCAGCACCGCGATCAGCAGCAGATCGAGGACCCGGTCGAGCACGACGCTCTGGCCGGGGTCGTCCCGGGCGATCTCGTCGGCGAAGACGTCCATGAGCGGGCAGTTCCACGCATCGGCCGGCAGCCGCAGCAACGGGGGCAGGGCGTCCAGCAGCCGCCCGCTGACCTCGCCCTCCACCTGGTAGGTGCCGATCAGCATGGTGGTCGAGCCGTCGGATGCGTTGCCCCAGGTGCGTACGCCCAGACGCATCGACTGGGCCAGCGGCTCGCCCTGCAGCGTGTGGCAGGTGCCGCCGGGCCCGATCCTGGCCTGCGGCTCGGCACCGGGCGCGTGCGAGACGGTGTACGGCTCCGGGCCGCGCGCGATGGCCACGTCACCGGGCCGCAGCAGCACGGGCGAGCCGGAAGCGGGAGCGATCCACGCCTCGCCTTCGGTGACGCACATCAGGCACAGCGGCGCCCGGTCGTCGATGAACACGGACCATGGCGGCGCCATCACCATGCGCAGCAGAAAGGCTCCCCTGGCCCGCGGTCCGTCCAGAAGTCCGGCTAGTGCGTCCATGACGCGAAGCGTAGACGGACGCGTATGGCATTGAGCCTCTGGAGCATGGAGAGTCCAGCCGCTGGCCGCGAACCTTGTCTCAGAACGACGAACGAGACGACGAGACGACGAGACGAGGAGCGACGCGGACATGATGAACGAGACGGTGTTGGTGACGGCGGCCACGGGCAAGACGGGACGCAGGGTCGCGGAGCGTCTGGCGGGTCTCGGCCACACGGTGCGCGCCGGTTCGCGCAGCGGAGAGGTGCCCTTCGACTGGGAGGACCCGGCGGGCTGGGCGCCCGCGCTGCGCGGGGCGGACGCGGTGTACGTCAACTACTACCCGGACCTCGCCTCCCCGGCCGCGCCCGAGTCGATGCGGGTCTTCGGCTCACTGGCGGCCGAGGCGGGCGTGGGGCGGCTGGTGCTGCTCTCCGGGCGCGGTGAACCGCAGGCAGTGGTCGCCGAGGAGGCGCTGCGGGAGTCCGGTCTCGATGTCAGGGTGGTCCGCGCGAGTTTCTTCGCCCAGAACTTCACCGAGGGGGCGCTGGCGGAGAGCGTCGCGTCGGGCGAGCTCGTCTTCCCCGCCGGGACGACGGCCGAGCCGTTCCTCGACGCCGACGATCTGGCGGACGTCCTGATCGAGGTGCTCACCGGCGACTCCCACGCCGGCTCGGTGCACGAGGTGACCGGCCCCAGGCTGGTCACGTTCGCCGAGGTGACGGAGGAGATCTCCCGGGTGTCCGGCGTCGAGGTGCGGTACGTGCCGGTGCCGGGTGACGAGTACGCGGCAATGCTGGAGCAGTTCGGCATCCCGTCGGCCGAGGCGCAGTGGCTGGCGGCACTCTTCGCGATGCTGCTGGACGGCCACAACGCGTCGACGACGCAGGGGGTACAGGAGCTGCTGGGCCGCGAGCCGAAGGACTTCGCACTGTTCGCGAAGGAAGCGGCGTCCGCGGGCCACTGGACCCGCTGACGGCCGCCCGCCGGGGAGACCCCGGGGCGCCCCGGGTGCGACCGCGGCGGCCTGGGCCGGGCCGCGGGGCGCGGCCCGGGCAGCCGCCGCGGGCTCAGTTCACGCCGTGCCCCGGGGCGATCTCCTCCACGCGGTGGGCGAGCGCGAAGTCCCGTTCGGTGAGGGCGTTCACGTCGTGGGAGTGCACGGTGAGGGTCACGGTGTTGTAGCCGAGCGTGAGGTCCGAGTGGTGGTTCAGCTCCTCCTGGATCTGCGCGATGTGCACGACCATGGCGGTGGCCGCGAAGTGGGAGTCGAGGCGGTAGGCGCGGGCGATGTTGTCGCCTTCCAGGGACCAGCCGGGAAGTTCCCTCAGACGGTCCTCGATCTCCTTCTGCGACAGCGGCTCGGTGGGCATGACCGTGATCCTTCCGGGAGGGGGCGGCGGACGGGGACACCATAGATCCGATGCCCGGTAATTCGGATGCCTGCACCGGGGCGCGCTGTGTACGTTCCACCGAGTGGAACCTTTGACCGACAAACAGATCCGCGCCTCGTTCGTGAACTGCACGAAGGGCGAGGCCTCCCGTATGCGGCTCCCGGCCGATTTCGCCGATCTGGTCTGGGAGGACCTGGACTTCCTCGGCTGGGTCGATCCCGGCGCGCCGCTGAAAGCGCATCTGATGGTGCCGCGTCAGGACGGGCTGGTCGGCATCACGCTACGGGTCCCCGCCACAGGCCGGACGAGCGTCCTGAAGTCGAGCATGTGCCAGGCGTGCCTGACCGCGCACGCGTCGTCGGGGGTGACCCTGTTCGCGGCTCCGCTGGCCGGTTCCGCGGGGCGGGAGGGGAACACGGTGGGGACGTATCTCTGCTCGGATCTGGCCTGTTCGCTCTATGTGCGCGGCAAGAAGCAGCCGAAGCTGCGGCACGGCCGGTACGAGGAGAGCCTGACGCTCGACGAGCGGATCGCGCGGACGACGGACAACCTGGCGGCCTTCGCGGACAAGGTGCTCGGCGTTCGCTGAGGTCGGCCGCCACTGTGTCGCGAGGCCGGCCGCCACCCCGTCGCCTGCGCCGCCGGCTCCGGTCAGACGTCGCCGCCCCGCGCGACGGCCAGGACCTGTCCGATGGTGTCGGCCTCCGCCGCACTCTTGTCGGGCCGGTGGCGCAGCACGCGGGCGAAGCGCAGTGCGACTCCGGCCGGATAGCGGGAGGAGCGCTGCAGTCCGTCGTAGGCGATCTCCACGACGAGCTCGGGGCGCACCGTGACGGTGTACCCGTCGTCCTCGACGGCGAGTTCGCCGAGGCGGTCGGTCTGCCAGCGCAGCATCTCGTCGGTGAGCCCCTTGAACGTCTTGCCGAGCATGACGTACCCGCCGTCCTCGGCGCGGGCGCCGAGGTGGAGGTTGGACAGCAGCCCGGTGCGCCGCCCGTGGCCGCGTTCCACGGCGAGGACAACGAGGTCGAGTGTGTGGACCGGTTTCACCTTGAGCCAGGACCGGCCGCGGCGGCCCGCGACGTACGGCGCGTCGAGCGCCTTGACGAGGACGCCTTCGTGTCCGATGCGGAGCGTATCTGCGAAGAACTCCTCGGCTGCCGCGACCTGCTGCTGCGAGGCGGGGTCGTCGACGACGTGCCGGCGGACCCGCATCGTTTCGGGGACGACTCGCGCGAGGTGCTGGTGGCGCTCGTGGCCCGGCAGGTCGAGCACGTCCTCGCCGTCGACGGCGAGGACGTCGAAGTACACGGCGGTCAGCGGCAGGGTGGCGCGTGCGGCCTCGACGTCGAGGCGGGAGCCGACACGCGAGGCGATGTCCTGGAAGGGGACCGGCCGTCCGCCGGGGGCCAGGGCGATGACCTCGCCGTCCAGGATGAACGGCTCGCCCGTCATTTCCCGTGCGCCGTGCACCACTTCGGGCAGCCGGCCGGTGATGTCGTCCAGGGACCTGGTGTAGACGTGGACGTCGTTCCCGCTGCGGTGGACCTGGACGCGGATGCCGTCGAGTTTCTCCTCGACCACGCAGGCGGCTCCCAGGGCGGCGACCGCCTCGGTCACGGACTTCGCGGTGTGCGCGAGCATCGGCTGCACGGGGCTGCCGACCCGCAGCCGGAAGAGAGCGAGTGCCGCGGGTCCGTCGGCGAACAGTGCGCGGGCGACCCTCGGCAGTGAGCCGTCGAGCATGACGGCACGGCGCACGTCGGCGGCGGGGGCGCCGGCCGCCTTGGCGACCGCCTCCAGGGCAACGGCGTCCAGCGCGCCCTGGCGCACCTCGCCGGTGAGGAGCCGGACCAGAAAGCGCTGCTCCTCCTCGGTGGCGGCCGTCATGAGGGCGGCGACCCGGCTTCTGCGCTCGGCCTGCGCGCCCGGTCCGGCGACCTCGGCAAGCGCGGTGAGCGCAGCGTCGGTCTCGGTGACGGTGAGCGCGGGCTCGGCAGCGGGCGGCACTGCCTCCTTGAGCACACTCCAGCCGATGCCGATGCGGCCCTGGGGGACGCGCCCGGACAGGTACGCGATGACCAGGGCGACGTCCTCGGGGCTCGCCTCGGCGAACAGTTCCGCGAGAACGGCGGTCTTCCGGGAGCGGGCGGACGTGGCGGCGACCTCGCGGGACACGTCGGCGACTCGGGCGAGCAGCATGCCGCCATCGTGCCCCGCGGTGCGGGGTGCCGCACCCGTTGCGCGCCGGACGGCCGAGGGTGGCGGCGGGACGGCGGCGCAGCAGGAGCCGGGTGTCCTGCCCGGTGCGCGGGACGATCCCCCTCCGAGCGCACCGTCAGCCCATCGGGCACGTCCGTATCGGCCGGGTACAGTCTCCCCACGGTTCACACAACTCCCCTAATCTTCCGTCGACTTGACCAATCGACGTAAGGACAGGGCCCATGGGGAAGTTCTCGCGCGCGGCCGCCACGAGCGCCGTCGCAGTCGGCCTGCTCGCCGTCGCACTCGTTCCCGCCGAGGCCGCCGCACCCGCCGCGGCGGACCCGGGGCAGCTGCCCTGGTCGGCCACCACATCGGTGGGTGTGCACAACGCCTACGACCAGGCGAAGTACCCGTACTTCGCCGACGCGCTCGACTCCGGCGCCGGGATGCTGGAGATCGACGTCTGGACGAACGTGTTCGGCAGCTCGTGGCGGGTCTCGCACAGCAACCCGCTGGGGAACAACAACAATTGCGTGGCCGCGGCGCACGCGGGCGAGCTGCGCACCAAGTCCAGGAACCGCGATCTCGGGGGCTGTCTCGCGGACATGAGGGCGTGGCACGACGCGAACCCCGGGCACCGGCCGATCCTCGTCAAGATCGAGCTCAAGGACGGTTTCCAGAACAACGCCCGACGCGGCCCCGACGAGCTCGACGCGCTGCTGAGCGCGAGACTCGGTGACGCACTCTTCCGCCCGGCGGACCTCGCCGGCGGACATCCGGACCTGGACTCGGCGGTACGGGCGGACGGCTGGCCGGCCCGCTCGGCAATGGCGGGCCGGTTCGTGGTGGAGCTCATCCCGGGCACCGTCGAGGAGGGCAACCCGGCGGACTCGCTGTGGACCGACCGGGAGTACGCGCAGCACCTGCGCGACCTGAAGGCGGCGGGACGGCTCGGTGAGGCGGGCGCGTTCCCGGCCGTGCACAAGGCGGCGGCGGGCGACCCGCGCTCCCGGTACGCGGACGCATCGATCCGTCCGTGGTTCGTGGTCTTCGACGGCGACGCCGGCACGTACGCGGGGGGTTCGATCGACACCTCGTGGTACGACCGCAACCGGTATCTGGTGGTCATGACGGACGCACACAATGTGGCGCCCGCGATCGACGGCACCAACCCGACCGAGACCCAGGCCCGTGACCGGGTCGCGTTGCTTGCGGGGAAGCACGCGAACGTGGTGTCCGCGGACTGGTACCCCCTGCCGTCGGTGCTGGCGACGGTGGTCCCGCGCGGGTCCGCCGGGTAGTCCCGGCCACACGAATCCATCCGGAGAGCCTTACTCGGAGTAACGCACATCACAGCGGGCCGGACCGTGAGGTGGAACCTCATGTGATGGTTTATCGTTCATCAACGTGTGGGCGGCACACGCACCCCACACCTTTGACTGCCCCGGCCGGAAACCCCCGTCCGGCCGGGGCTCCCTTTCTCCCTCACCGGCGCCGCGTAGGCGCCTCTTTCGGCCATCCGATCCCACAGGAATCGCGGGCGAACGGGCCCATGGCGCGGTCCGCGCGGGCACAAACGGACGCCGGCCCCATTTACGGCGATATGCGGTGGTGCAAGGGTCTGGCCTTCCGGGCTCCGGAGCTCGAAGGTTGGTGATGCAGGTCACACACGCCACTGGTGTAGCTCGCGTCAGGGTGAGCCTGCCGTGACGTCGTACGTGCAGAAGGAGTACAGCCGCACAGCAGCAAAGGGAGCGAGCGATGTCACCCTCCATCGAGCAACCTGTCGTGGCCCGTCTCATCAGCGACGCGCCCCACTCTCTGGCCGTGCCGGTGGTTCTGCGATACCGCGACACCGACCCGCTCGCCGTTCGCCTGATCTTCCCCCCGGAAGCCTGTCTCAATGACACCGGCGTGACGTGGACGTTCGCCCGCAGCCTGCTCGACTCGGGCCTGCGCAGCCCCTCCGGGGACGGGGATGTGCACATCTGGCCCTGTGGGCGGACGCAGACCATGGTCGAGCTGCGTTCACCGGAAGGCGTGGCACTGCTCCAGTTCGACACCGCGGGCCTGCGCCACTTCCTCGTCCACGCGTACGCGACGGTCCCCGCGGCTGCCGAGAGCGCGGCGATGGACATCGAACGCGCGCTCGCGGCGCTGCTCGGGGAAGCGAGGGGATAGCTCCCCTCCGACGATGGCCGGACATGCCCGGGCGCACACCGATCCGGACGGGCCGCTCCCGCGTACTACGGTCTGAGCATGGAGATCTCAACTGCCGTGTCCGGTACTGGGGTGGGGCCGCTGCTGCGCGGATGGCGCGAGCGGCGGCGGGTGAGTCAGCTGGAACTGGCGCTGCGGGCGGACTCGTCGGCACGGCACATCAGCTTCGTCGAGACGGGACGCTCACGGCCGAGCGAGGAACTGCTGCTGAGACTCGCCGAGCAACTCGAGGTCCCGGTGCGGGAACGCAATGCGCTGCTGCTCGCCGCCGGCTACGCCCCGCGGTACCGGGAGACGCCTTTCGACGGGCCCGCCCTCGGCGCGCTGCGGCAGGGGATCGAGCAGTTGCTGCAGGGCTACGAGCCGTATCCGGCGGTCGTCGTCGACGGCTCGTACACCGTGGTGGCCGCGAACCGCGGGATCGCGATGCTGCTCGACGGGCTGCCGGACCATCTGCTCGAGCCGCCGCTGAACACCATGCGGATCACACTGCATCCCGAGGGGCTCGCCCCACGGATCCGCAATCTCCGTCAGTGGCGCGGTCATCTGCTCGCCCAGATGGAGCGCCAGTTGGCGCCGGCCCGTTCCGGCGCGTTGCGGGAGCTGTACGACGAGGTCGCCGCGTACCCGGTGCCGGAGGGTGACGACGACCCGGGCGATCAGGACGGGACGCAGCCCTACTTCGCGCTGCCGCTGCGGATCGAGCACGACGGGCACGTGCTGTCGTTCGTGTCGTCCATCTCGACGTTCAACACACCGATGGACGTGACCGTCGCCGAGCTGGCCATCGAGACGCTGCTGCCGGCCGATCCGGCGACGGTCAAGTACCTGCAGTCGTTCAAGCCGTAGCAGAGACCGCGGCGGAGGAACCCGCCCGCAGCGCGGACCACTGCAGGGCCGCGAATCCGGCAACGGTGAGTGCCTGGAGCACGGTCCACACCGCTCCCGCGGTGGTGGGCTCCAGCCAGAGCGCGAGCGCGGCGATGCTGAGGACGGCCCAGAGCACATTGGCGTCGACGACGATCTTCACCGGCAGCGCCGGCGGGGTGCGGCGCGCGGCGAGCAGTCCGACGGCTCCGCCGAACAGGGCCAGGAAGACGCCCAGTTCGACCAGGAGGGCACGGTCGACGCCGAGGAGGCGGCCGAGCGGCCCGGACGCCGCGAGGTACACCAGCCCGTTGACGCCGGTGACCACGGCGTCGAGGGCGAGGAAGCGGCGCAGCATCGTGCGGGGATCGGTGGTGCGGGAGATACCGGCGAGCAGGGCCTGGGACATGACGGATCAGCCTCCATCGGCGTTGTCAGGGCTGGTCGGGAGTGCGGGGCCGGGCGGAGTGCGCCGCCCGGGCCCCGTTGTTCACAGCCTGCCGCCCTGCCGCGGAGGCGTCGATGACGTCCGAGGTAATGCCGGTCAGCGCGCGGCGGACAGGCGCGGGTTGATCACCGTGACACCGGTGCCCGAGGCGGTGCCGAGCTCCATCAGTGCGTCGGGCACCTCGTCGAGTCCGATCTCCGTCGTCACCAGCAGCTCCGGGCGCAGTGCGCCGGAGGCGACCATCGCCATCATCTCGGGGTAGTCGTGCGCGGCCATGCCGTGGCTGCCGAGGATCTCCAGCTCCAGTGCGACGAGCCGGTCCATGGGCAGGTGCACCCCGGACGGCAGCAGGCCGACCTGGATGTGGCGGCCCTGTCGGCGCAGGCTCTGGAGCGAGTTCACGCAGGTCACCGCGGCTCCGAGGGCATCGAGGGAGACATGGGCGCCACCGCCGGTGGCCGCACGCACGGCCTCGGCGACGCCGCCGTCGGCCACGGTGGAGGCGTCGATGCACACCTCGGCGCCGAAGGTGCGGGCCAGTTCGAGGGCGGCGGGCGACAGGTCGACGGCGACGACGCTGGCCCCGCACGCCGCGGCGATCATCACCGCGGAGAGGCCGACCCCGCCGCAGCCGTGCACGGCGACCCACTCCCCCGGCCGCACCCGCCCCTGCCCGACGACGGCCCGGAAGGCGGTCGCGAACCGGCAGCCGAGGCTCGCGGCCGTGGCGTAGGACATGCCCTCCGGGAGCGCCACCAGATTGGTGTCGGCGTGATGCACCGGCACGTACTCGGCGAACGAGCCCCAGTGGGTGAAGCCGGGCTGTTCCTGGCGTTCGCAGACCTGCTGGGCGCCACGGGAACAGGCCGCGCAGCGGCCGCAGGCGCAGATGAACGGGACCGTGACCCGGTCGCCCTCGCGCCATCCGGTCACGCCCTCGCCGACGGACGCGACGATGCCGGAGAGTTCGTGCCCGGGGACGTGGGGCAGCGCGATATCGGCGTCGTGGCCCATCCACCCGTGCCAGTCGCTGCGGCACAGCCCGGTCGCCTCGACCCTGACGACCACGCCGTCGCGCGACGGCAGCGGGTCGGGGACCTCGCGTGCCTCGGGCCGCTTGCCGAACTCCTCGAACACCACAGCTCGCACCGCACACGCTCCTCGATATCGGACGTCGTTGTCGTCGGCCCGCGTGGTGCGGGCCGACCCCAGGCGTACACCAGGACACCGGCGAGGTGGAAGAGCCTGCCCGGTGGCCGGACGGCCGACGGCGTCACATCGGCTCGTCCGCCCGGTCCTCCCGGGGCCCGATCGGCACCTGCGGCCCCTCGCACTCCCTCAGCCAGCGACGGAGCACCCGGTGCACCTCCTCGGCTCCGGCCAGTTCCCCGCCCACCGGGGCGGGCGGCGACAGCTCGAACGGCGACAGCAGGAACGGCTGGGACTGCTCCCCGCCGAGCCCTCCGTGCGAGCCGATCTGCTCCTCGAAGGCATGCACGACGCCCGTCCTCGGGTCGTGCATCGAGTTGACCATGATGTCCGCGACATGCGGAAACCCGTCGGTGCGCCGTACGGCGTCGGCGGCGCCGGGCCCGAACGCGGCGAGCGGGCCGCCGTCGCCGTCCTTCAGATCCGCGAGCGGCGCGACGACACCGTCCCGGGCGAGCACCACCGACCCGTGCTCCTCGCTGCGCACCAGCAGGAACCCGATGCCGGGGTGGTTCGCGAGCGTGCTCAGCAGCGCGGGATGACGGCGCTCGATCTCCTCGCGGCTCATCCGGTGCGACACGTCGGGGAACGAGATCAGGGCGAGATTGCCCGACGCCAGAACGACCGGCTCGGAGTCCGCCGCCGGCTGTTCCAGCTCGCCCTCCTCGTCGACCCGCCGGTGCAGCGCGGCCAGCAGTGCGTCACGAGCGGCGTCGCGGGCCTCGGCCCCGCTCTTGGAACGCTCTGCCCGGCGCGGGACCGGCAGCCCGCACCCCGCGCGCACCAGATCACGCAGCGTCAGCCCGTACGCGCCCTCGAACGTGCTCCCCGGGCTCTGTCCGTGGTCGGACAGCAGCACGATCCGGTAGCTGCGGGGCGCGTGTTCGGCCACCTTGGCGATCAGTGCGAGGGACCGGTCGAGCCGCTCCAGCACCGCCTGCGCGTCGCGGCTGTGCGGCCCGGAATGGTGCGCCACCTCGTCGTAGGCGACCAGGTCCGCGTAGACCGCGGTGCGCCCGGCCAGCATGTCGCCCATCACCGCGGCGACGACCACGTCGCGTTCGACGACGGTCGCGAACGCGCGGATGAACGGATAGAGCCCGCCACGGCTCACCCGCGGCTCGTCGCCGCGCAGCCGGGCGCGCGTCGACTGGACCGTCTCGCGGACCACTTCGGCGACGAACGAGCCGGCGGTGCGGACCGCGTTCGCCGGATCGGAGAAGTAGGCGAAGTATCCGACCCGCGAGCGGTTGGCCCGGCCGCGGCGCGCTGCCACGGACAGCACCAGGGCGATCTGGTCGGCGCCGCCGCTGAACAGGTTCCCGCGGCTCGCTCCGTCGAAGGTCAGCAGCCCGCCGTCGGCCGTGCGCGCGATGGCACGCCGCTGCAGCTCCGCCGCGCTCGCCGGCCGGTTGCTGACCATGATCCGCCGGGTGTCCTTCTCGTACCAGCGGAAGGCGGGCACGTCGTGGTTGGAACCGTGCAGGATGCCCAGCTGGCTGGCGCCGGTCTGACTGGACCAGTCCGTCCGCCAGCGCGTGAGCCGGTGCGTGTCACCGAGCCAGGCGGCGACGGTCGGCATGACCCCGCTGTCGGCGGCGCGCAGCAGCACGTCGTGACCGACGCCGTCGAGCTGGAGGAAGACCGTGCCGGGCGTACCCGAGCGGGCGGCGTCCTCGCCCTGTCTGCGCCTGCGGCGATAGGCGAGCCGGGAGAGCCGGCGCCGGTAGGCGTTGTCGTCGCGCACGGCAAGTGCGGTGGAGACGGCGGACGCGACGGCGGACATCACCGCGGCGACGACGACGGCGGTCTCCGGTTCGGCGGTTCCGCGGCCGTCCGGGATCAGCCACAGGGCGATCAGCAGCAGCGAGCCGTTGAGGAAGAAGACGAGCAGGCCGAGCACGAGTGCGGGCACGAGCAGCAGTGCACGGACGATGACGGGCCACACCAGTGCGCTGAGGAGACCGAACGCCCCCGCGCCCCAGGCGGCCGTGATCGCGGTTCGGGTGATGCTGTCGCCGTCGTCGGACTGGAGCTGGAAGTCGGGCAGCAGCCCGGCGAGCGCGAGCAACGTCGCCGTCGAGACGGCCCACACCACCACCACACGGAGGAACCCCCGGCCGGCAGTGCGCCAGCGCCCTTCGACCACGCGTGTTCACCTCGCCCCTCGGTGCTGGTCCCAGCCTGGCACAGCGCCGCGAACGTCGGCGCAGCGCCGGGACGAGGGTGTTCGTGACCGATCCGCGGGACAGGGGATGACCTAGGCTCGTACGGTACGGGGATGCTGGGAGGAGGCGCCGCGTGCCGGTGGAGGTCACCTGGTGGGGTCATGCCACCTGCACGATCGAGGACTCCGGTGTCCGGGTGCTGACGGATCCGCTGCTGGTGCGCAGGCTGGCGCATCTGCGCAGACGCCGCGGTGATCTGCCGCCCCCCGAGGCCACCGTCGCCGACGCCGTTCTCGTGTCGCATCTGCACTCCGACCACCTCCATCTGCCCTCCCTCGCGCGCCTCGCGCCCCGTACCCGGCTGGTGGTGCCGCGCGGCGCCCTGCGCGCGGTGTCCGGGCTCCGTCGGATCGTGGGCGCGGCCGGACTGCACGTCACCGAGGTCGCCGCGGGCGACGAGGTCCGGGTGGACGATCTGCGGATACGGGCGGTGCCGGCACTGCACGACGGGCGCCGGCTGCCCGTCGGACCGCACCGCTCCCCCGCGCTCGGCTATGTGATCAGCGGCGAGGCGGACACCTACTTCGCCGGGGACACCGGGCTCTTCGATTCCATGGCCGACGAGGTCGGGCCGGTCGACGTGGCGCTGCTCCCGGTCGGCGGCTGGGGCCCCTACCTGGGGCACGGCCACCTGGACGCGGGACGCGCGGCGCAGGCTCTCGCCGCGCTCGCGCCACGCGCCGCCGTGCCCGTGCACTACGGCACGTACTGGCCGATCGGGATGGACGGCATCCGGCCGCACGAGTTCTACGCGCCGGGCGACGAGTTCGCGCGCAAGGCCGCCCTGCTCGCGCCGAAGGTGACCGTGCACCGCCTCGGGCACGGCGAGCGGGTAAGACCGGAGGCCGGCCGATGAGCCCCTTCCCGGACGCAGTCCGGCAACTCGCCGAGGCGGCACGGCAACTGCCTCCCGACTCGACACAACAGGCCGTCGGCTACCCCTCGTTGTTCCTGCTGGTGGCCCTCGGCTCACTGGTGCCGGTGGTGCCGACGGGCGCGGTGGTCAGCTCTGCGGCCGTGGTGGCCTTCCATCGGACGGCGCCGCTCACGCTTCTGTTCGTCTTCCTGGTCGCGTCGGTGGCGGCGTTCCTCGGCGATGTGACGCTGTACTGGCTCGGGCGGCGTGGCGTGCACTCCAAGAACGGCTCGCGCTGGCTCGCCGCCCTGCGGGCGCGCGCCGCGCCCGAGCGGCTGGAGCAGGCGCAGCAGAAGCTGGCCGACCACGGCGTGGCGGTGCTCGTGCTGTCCCGTCTGGTGCCGGCCGGCCGGATCCCGGTGATGCTGGCGTGCCTGCTGGCCCGCATGGAGCTGCGCCGGTTCGCCCGCGGCGACGCTCCCGCGTGTCTGGCCTGGGCGGCGACGTACAGCGTGATCGGCATCGTGGGCGGCTCCCTGTTCCCCGAACCGTGGCAGGGCGTGCTCGCGGCGGTGGCGCTGACGGTGGTGTTCAGCGCGGCGCCCGGCGTGTGGCGCCGACTTCGGGGCACCGACTGAGAACGGACGTCCCCCTTCAGCTCGGCAGCACCCGTGAACCGCCGACCGGCAGGTCCCACAGGTCGTGCCACGGCCGTCCCGTGCGCCGCCACGCGGCCCGCAGCCGCTCCAGCGGTTCCAGCACAGGCTCGGCCGACAGGACGAACGTCGCCCAGTGCATGGGCGCCATGATCCGTGCGCCGAGATCGCCGAAGGCCCGTACGGCCTCCTCCGGGTCGGTGTGCACGTCCCTGAGCCACCAGCGCGGCGCGTACGCCCCGATGGGCAGCAGGGCGACGTCGATGGCGGGGTGGCGGCTGCCGATCTCCGCGAACCAGGGGCCGTAGCCGGTGTCACCCGCGAAGTACACCGACCGGTCCCGGCCGTCGGTCATGACCCAGCCGCCCCACAGCGAGCGGCAGGTGTCGAGGAGGGTGCGCTTGGACCAGTGGTGGGCGGGGACGAAGTCGAAGCGCACGTCGCCGAGTTCGGCGCCCTCCCACCAGTCGAGTTCGGTGACGAGGGCGAAGCGCCGCCGACGGAACCAGCGGCCCAGGCCGGCGGGCACGAACATCGGTGTGCGGCGGGGCAGCCGGCGCAGTGTGGGCGCGTCCAGATGGTCGAAGTGGTTGTGGCTGATGACGACCGCGTCGACGGGCGGCAGATCCTCCCAGCGGACACCGACCGGGGTGATACGCGCGGGTGTGCCGAAGATGCGGCGGGACCAGACGGGGTCGGTGAGGACGGTGAGACCGCCGATGCGCACGACCCAGCTCGCATGACCTGCCCAGGTGACGGCCACGGTCGTGGCGTCCGCCTCGGGCAACGGGCCCGGTTCGAACGGCAGCAGGGGGATGCCCCGCAGTCCGCCGGGGCCGGGACGCACCGCACCCTCCCGGGCGAGCCGGGCCATGGCCCGCACGCCGGGGAGCGGGGCGGTCAGCCGCTCGGTGAACGATGCCGGCCAGGTCCGCACCTCGCCGAGGGGGCGGGTCGTGCGGGCCGGGCGCGCCGTACGGCCCGGTCGTGTGCCCGGTGCATGCCGGGCGGATCCGGTCTCTTCTGTCTGCTCCGTCATCCAGGTCTCCCGTCAACGCGTCAACGCAGTTCGTCGAAGGCCGATCCGAGATCGCTCAATGCCCGTTCCACATGGGGCAGTTCCAGAGGAGCGCGCGAGGCGAGCGCCGCGAGCTGCTCCTCCTCCGTCGTGCCGAGCAGCGGTCCGGTGGAGAGCCGTACCCGCAGGGCGCCGAGTTCGTCGCCGAACCGGTGGCCGCCGGGGACGGATGTGTCCAGCCGGTCGCTGAGATAGTCCTCCAGTTCCATGGAGTCGCCGACGCCCCGCTCGGCGAGACGGCCGCGCAACGGGCCGAGGTCGGCGTAGAGGTGGCGGCCCGCCTGCGGGGGGCGGGACAGGGCTCCGGCCGCCAGCACGGCGCGGTGGGCGGCGGCGGCCACCTGCGCGTGCAGCGCGGCGGCACGCGCCGCACGGACCGTCACCTCCGGGGGCTCGTCGAGAACATGCGCGGCGGCGGCGGCGACCGGCGCGGGAACCTCCGCGCCGAGCGCGGTGAGGAAGTCGAGGGCGCGGGCTCGCCGCGCGGCGCCCCGGTCCCCGGACGGGAACCGGGCGATGGCGACGGGCCATGAAGCGGGGGTGAGCGCGCCCGACAGATTACTGATCACGGTCACGTCACCGGGGCACATCTCCGCCGGGCTGAGCAGCACGGTGTCGTGCGGACGGTGCACCGTGTCCCGCCACGTCTCGTCGCTGATGATGTGCAGCCGTTCGCCGACAGCGGCCTCGCAGGCCTCGCGCACGGTCTCGGGCGGGGCGACGGTGGCGGTCGGGTCGTCGGCGACGGACAACAGCAGGAGCCGGGGCCGGCCGCCCTCGGCGCGGACCCGCCGTACGGTCTCCAGCAGCGCGACCGGGTCGGGGACTCCGCCGCACTCGGCCGGGGTGGGTACGTGGTAGGCGGGCCTGCCCAGCAGCCGGGCCTGGGGTGTCCACCAAGCGGGGCACGGACGGGGCATCAGCACGTCGCCGTCGTACGCACCGAGCAGGGAGAACAGCAGGGGCTGTGCGCCGGAGGCGGCGACGACCTCGTCGGGGTGGCTGCGCAGTCCGCGCCGCTCCCAGTAGCGGCATGCGGCCTCGCGCAGCGCAGGGCCGCCGCCGGGCGGCTCGCCCAGGGCCACATGGGCGGCGCCGGCGAGGACCGCGGCGATGTCGTCCGGCACGGGCAGCCCGATCCCGGGCGCGTGCGGCCCGTACCGGACGGGCCCACGTCCCTCGGAGGCCGTCCCCTGCATCGCCGCCACCTCCGCCACCGTCGCCGTCGCCATGGACCGGGTCGGCTTCCGGGCCCACGAGCCCTTTATACGAAGGTTTCGGGGATGCCGCCCGGCCGACGGCGGCGCGGTGGCGCCTGCGGCGGGGCTGTTCTGCTCCCCGCCCCTTCCCGGAACGGGGCTCCGCCCGGACCCGGCACCGCGCTCCGCGCGGCGTTTGGGGCCCGGCCCCTCCCACACGCCGCAAACTCCGGCGGGGCTCGATGTGCCCCGTAGGCGGGCCGGGTTGCCGCGCAGCGGCAATTCCGGCCCGCCCGGCGTTTGAGGACACCGCGCGGAGCGCGGTACGGGTCCGGGGCCTGCCCGGTTCCGGGTTGGGGCGGGCAGGGGAACCGCTCCGCGCAGCGTGCCGGGCGCCGCCGGACGGGTGCCGGTCGCGTAGGACCCCGCTCCACGGGGTATCCGCGCCGCATGGCAGACCTCCACGTACAGCCGCACACTCCCCGCGGCGCCCGCCTCGCACAGCTCCTCGGTTCCTGGGACCGGCGGCTGCTGCAGGTCGTCGCCGACCGGGAGTGGCCCGCCGCCGAACCCGTGCTGCCGCGGCTCAGCAGGAGCGCAGATCACGGGCTGCTCTGGTTCGGCGCGGCCGCCGGGATCGCCCTGATGGGCCGAGGCGCGCGCTCGCGGCGCGCGGCCGTCCGCGGTGTGGCGTCGCTCGCGGTGGCCTCCGCGGTCATCAATACGGTCGGCAAGCGTTCGATCCGCCGCGCACGGCCGGTGCTCGACGCCGTTCCGGTGATACGGCAGTTGAAGCGCCGGCCGTTCACCACCTCCTTCCCCTCGGGGCACTCCGCGTCGGCCGCCGCGTTCGCGACCGGGGTCGCGCTGGAGTCCAAGGGGTGGGGCGCGGCAGTTGCGCCGGTCGCGGCGTCCGTCGCGTTCTCACGGGTCTACACGGGAGTGCACTATCCGAGCGATGTGCTCGTCGGCGCCGCGCTGGGCGTGGGCGCGGCGTTCGCGGTGCGCGGTGCGGTGCCCACGAGGTCGCAGCTGCCGGCGCCGGGCCGGCAGCGGGCCCATGCTCCGGCACTGCCGGACGGCGAGGGACTGGTCGTGGTCGTCAACCGCGAGTCGGGGTCGGCGGACTGCGCGTCGCAGGTGAAGGCCGCGCTGCCGCTCGCGGAGATGGTGGAGTGCGCTCCGGACGAGCTGGCGGACGAGCTGGGGAAGGCGGCCGGCCGGGCCCGCGCGCTGGGCATCGTCGGCGGTGACGGCACGATCAACCGGGCCGCCTCGATCGCCGCCGTGCAGGGTGTCCCGATGGCCGTCTTCCCGGGCGGCACACTCAACCACTTCGCGTACGACCTGGGCATAGAGTCCGTGGACGACACCTGCCGGGCGGTCGCGGCCGGGGAGGCGGTCGGTGTGGACCTGGGGCGTTTCACTCCGGGGCCCGGCGGCAGCGCCGAACCCGGCTATTTCCTCAACACCTTCAGCCTCGGCGTCTATCCGGAGCTGGTGCGGATCCGGGAGCGGTGGTCGCCCCTGATCGGCGGCTGGCCGGCCGGGGTGCTCGCGGCGGCCCGGGTGCTACGGGGCGAACACCCCCTGGTGGCGGAGGTCCAGGGCCGGCGGCGCCCGATGTGGCTGCTGTTCGCGGGCAACGGCATCTACAAGGGCGTGGGTCCGACCCCGGGGCATCGCCACAATCTGGCGGACGGACTGCTCGACGTCCGGGTGGTGCACGGTGGTCGTCTGCCGGGGCTGCGGCTGCTGGGCGCGGCGCTGGCGGGGAAACTGAGGCGCTCTCCCGTCCACGCGGCGCGGCAGCTGCGGCACGTGCGCATCGGGGGCATCGAGCCCGGGACTCCGCTGGCGTACGACGGTGAAGTGGCGCAGGCTCCGGGTGAGTTGGTGGTGGACAAGCTGGTGGACAGGCTGACGGTGTACCGGCCGCAGGCGCTGCTGTAGCGAGCGGCGGGAAAACGGATCGACGCACCGACACCGCGTCACGCACCATGGCCGTACCGCCCTCGGCGGCCGGCCACGGGGGTGCTGGTCGCCCGGGGCGGCCGGCACCTCTTTCCCCTGCCGGCATCTCCTTGCGCTGCCGGCACCATCGCCTCCCCCGCAGAGCCGCTGCCGGCTGGAGCAGCCGCCACGTGAACGGAACGGGGCCGCTTGTCCAGGACGACAGGGGAGACGATCATTCGGCCCATGAGACCCGAAGTGCAGACGTTCGTTGCTGACGGACCGCTTCCCGACTGGGACGCGAGCGAGGAAGACATCGACAGGCGTGCCCGCCAGCTGACAGCGATCTCCCGACCTGTCACCCCCGAAGAGGCCGCAGCGTTGGCCACGTGCTTCGGCCCCGACGACTGTTACGGAGTCGCCTGGACGCTCGTGCACCTCATCGAGACGGCGCCCGGCCCGGTGCCGCGGCTGGAGGATCCGGGTCCGGAGGCGGGCGACTGGGCCGAGGTTCTGTGGGGGCGATGGGGCGGCGAACCCCCCACGCCTTGACGGGTTGGCTGCATGGATGTCTTTTCCTTGCGCGGCTCGCTCACCCGGGTGGTTCACCCGGGTGGCGCCGCGACCCCGAAGCGCGCCACGTAGCGGCGTTGCCAGGGTGTCTCGACCGCGTGCCGGTCGTAGTGGCCGCGGACGTACGCCACCGCCTCCTCGGGCGGCACGCCGTCGAGGACGGCCAGGCAGGCGAGGGCCGTCCCGGTGCGGCCGCGGCCGCCGGCGCAGGCGACCTCGACCCGTTCACCGGCCGACCGCGTCCATGCCTCGCGCAGCACCGCGTGGGCGTCGGCGCGGTCCGCGGGCAGACGGAAGTCGGGCCAGCGCAGCCAACGCGCCTCCCACGGCACGTCGGGTGGCTCCTTGCCCAGCAGGTACACGGCGAACTCCGGTACCGCACCGGCGGGCAGGGGCCGCCGCAGTCCTCGTCCGCGGACGAGTCGGCCGGACGGGAGGCGGAGCACGCCCTGTTCGGCGGAATTCCAGCTCTGTGTCACAAGGCCAGTCTCGCGCATCCGGGCAACCCCAACTCTGTCCACATCATGGGATTGGGATCTCAGTATGCGACCAAGAGGCGTACCGTTGGCGCCCTGGGGCCGTCATCGCCCCAGTCGCCGGGAGAAGGAGTCATGCCGTGCCGAAGGAGACCGCCGTCTACACCCACGGGCACCACGAGTCCGTGCTGCGCTCGCACACCTGGCGTACCGCCGCGAACTCCGCGGCGTATCTGCTCGGCGAACTGCGCCCGGGCCTCGACGTCCTGGACGTCGGCTGCGGACCCGGCACCATCACCGCCGACTTCGCCGCGCTCGTCGCACCGGGCCGCGTCACCGCCGTGGACGCCGCCGAGGACGTGCTGGAGCAGGCGCGCGGCCGTGCGGACGAACGCGGCCTCGACAACGTCCGCTTCGCGGTCGCCGACGTCCACGCACTGGACTTCCCCGACGGTTCGTTCGACGTCGTCCACGCGCATCAGGTACTGCAGCATGTGGGCGATCCGGTGCAGGCGCTGCGCGAGATGCGGCGGGTGTGCCGTCCCGGGGGTGTCGTGGCGGCACGCGACAGCGATTACGGGGCGTTCAGCTGGTTCCCCGAGCTGCCGGAGCTCGACGCGTGGCAGGAGCTGTACCGCAGGGTGGCGCGCGCCAACGGCGGCGAGCCGGACGCCGGCCGGCGGCTGCTGTCCTGGGCCCGCGCCGCGGGCTTCACCGACATCACGGCGACGGCCGCCACCTGGTGCTTCGCCACCCCCGAGGAGCGGGCGTGGTGGAGCGGGCTGTGGGCCGACCGCACGACGGCGTCGGTGTACGCGCGGATCGCGGTCGAGGGCTCTCACGCCAAGTCGGCGCAACTGGCGGCGCTCGCGGACGCGTGGCGTGCGTGGGGCCAGGACGACGACGCCTGGTTCATGGTGCCGCACGGCGAGGTGCTGTGCCGGGTCTGACCCGGCCCCCTGACATGGGCGGCAGGCGCCAACTAGGCTCGGCCGTATGGAGATTCTCGGTACCACACTCCGCATCTGCGTCGACGACCTGGAGGCCTCGGCGGCCTTCTACGAGCGCCTGACAGGGGCCCCGCCGCTGCGTTTCGAGCGCGGCGGGGTCTCGGTGGCGGCGGTCGGCTGCTTTCTGCTGATGAGCGGTCCGGAGGCGGAGCTGGAGATCCTGCGCAAGGTGTCGGCGACGATCGCGGTCGAGGACGTGGACACGGCGTACGCGACGCTCACCGACAACGGCGCCAAGGTGATCGCGGGCCCGGTACCGACTCCCGTCGGCCGCAATCTGATCGCCGTCCACCCGGACGGCTCGGTCTTCGAGTACGTCGACCGGAAGGCCGCCGCCTGAGCGCGGGCGGTCGACTGCCGGGCCGCATGCGGTCGGGGTCGACTACCCGGGGCGCCGCCGACCGTCACCCGGGTCGCGTGCGGTCATCTCCCGGGTGATGGCCCACCGCTCGTGGTCCCGCCAGGCCCCGTTGATGTACAGGAAGTCCGGCGAGTAGCCCTCCAGCCGGAAACCCACGGCGCGCACGAGCCCAAGGGAAGCGGCGTTCCCCGGCTGGATGTTGGCCTCGAGACGGTGCAGTGCGAGGGGGCCGAAGGCATGGGCGACGAGCAGCCGCAGGCCCTCGCCCATCAGCCCCCGGCCGACGGCGTGGGCGAAGGCTCCGTAGCCGATCGCGCCGCTGAGGAACGCTCCTTCGACGATGTTGTTGATGTTGATGAAGCCCGCGATGCCGTCGGTGGCGCGTTCGCAGACGAGGAAGCCCTCCTTGGCCGGGTCCTCCATGAGCCGTGCCGCATAGGCCGCGTAGGCGTCGGCCGTGACGGGCGGGAACAGCCAGGGCAGATGGTGCCCGGTGCTCTGCCGCGCGAGTGCCGTGAACTGAGCACCGTCGTCGTAGGTGTAGGGGCGCAGCGCCACGCGGTCGCCGATGGCGGCGTAGGGGGACGGGGTCGGGCTCGGGGGCATCGCGCCAGCCTAACCGGGGTGCCGAGACTTCCTGTCCCGGCGGCGGAAGACGTAGCCGCACAGCCCGCCGATGAGGAACATCGCCAGCAGCGCGAGGTAGAGCGGCATGGTGACGACCGGGACCAGCACCCGGATCTCCACCCGGTCCCGGTTCTCGACGATGAACACGATCGCCAGGACCCCGAGCACCAGCGCGGCGACCCTGGCGGGCGTCAGCCTGTCGCGCAGACCGTGGCCGCCGCCCTTCCTCCTGCTCGGTGTTTCCCTGGGGCTCATGGCAACAGGATGGGCGGACAGCCGCCGGGGGGCGGTGACGGAGGGTCCGAACGGGTGAACGTGCCCTCTCAGTCTTCCTTGTCAGACAAGGTGTACTCACATAGCGTGCTGCCAACGGATCCGTAGGAGGACCAGTGGCAGCAGGCGGTCAGCAGCGCAGACCGGTCGTCGTCCTGTACGAGCGGATCGCGGACGCCATCCACGACGGCACCTATCCGCCCGGCTCCACCCTGCCGTCCGAGCCCCGGCTCGCGACCGAGCTCGGGGTCAGCAGACCCGCGCTGCGCGAGGCACTGCTGCTGCTCCAGGAGGACGGCCTGCTCACGGTGCGCCGGGGGGTGGGCCGCACGGTGAACGACAGCCCACCGAGACGCGGTTACGAGCAGATCCAGCCGCTCGAGGAACTGCTCGCCAGCGGCTCGGCGCCGCGGACGCGGCCGCTGCTGCGGACGACGGAGGAGCCCACCGACTTCACCACACAGCATCTGCTGGCACCCGCGGGAGCGGAGCTGCGCTTCTGGGAGTCGTTGCTGACCCTGGACGGTACGGCCGTGGCGCTGAGCCACGAGTGGGCGGCCCCGGAAGAGACCCTGGAGGCGACCCATCGGGCCTTCGCCGACGCTCTGCGGCGCGAGCCGGAGCGTGCCGCCTCGATGCTCTCGGTGCTGACCTCCGCCTCCCGCGGCGTGCCTCTCACCGCGCACAGCGCGATCAGTGCCACGCTGCTCGGCCGCCGGCGCGGCGAGCAGCTGGGACGCCCCGCGGACACCCCTGCCGTGCTGGTCGCGCAGGTGGTGCGGGTGGACGGGACGCCGATCCTGGCCGCGAAGCACATGCTGCCGACAGGGGCGCCCGCCCTGCCGGTGCTCCAGTCGAACTGAGGGCCGCGCATCCGTGCCGTACACTCCCGCTGCATGCACTTGTCTGACATCTCGCGCGCACCCAAGGTCGTCCTCCACGACCACCTCGACGGCGGTCTGCGCCCCGCCACGATCATCGAGCTGGCCGGCGACTGCGGCTACCGGGGCCTGCCCACCGAGGACCCCGAAGCCCTGGCCGTCTGGTTCCGGGACGCCGCCGACTCCGGATCGCTGGAGCGGTACCTGGAGACCTTCGCCCACACCTGCGCCGTGATGCAGACCCGCGACGCGCTGGAGCGCATCGCTGCCGAGTGCGCCGAGGACCTCGCCGCCGACGGCGTGGTGTACGCGGAGGTGCGCTACGCCCCCGAGCAGCACCAGGAGCGCGGCCTGACCCTCGACGAGGTCGTGGACGCGGTCAACGCCGGCCTGCGCGAGGGTGAACGCCGCACCGGCGGGCGGATCACCGTGCGCGCGCTGCTCACCGGCATGCGGCACACCGACCGCTCGCTGGAGATAGCCGAGCTGACCGTCGCGCACCGTGAGCGCGGCGTGGCCGGCTTCGACATCGCGGGCGGCGAGATCGGCAACCCGCCGGCCCGGCACCTCCCCGCGTTCCAGCACCTCAAGCGGCACAACTGCCACTTCACGATCCACGCCGGCGAGGCGGTCGGCGCCGAGTCGATTCATGAGGCGGTGCAGATCTGCGGTGCCGAGCGCATCGGGCACGGCGTACGGATCACGGACGACATCACCGTCCACGACGACGGCACGGCCACGCTCGGCCATCTCGCCTCGTACGTCCGCGACAACCGCATCACCCTGGAGGTCTGCCCCACCTCCAACCTCCAGACGGGCGCGGCGAAGTCGTACGACACCCATCCGGTGGACCTGCTGCGCCGTCTCGGCTTCCGCGTCACCCTGAACACCGACAACCGGCTGGTGTCGGGCACGACGATGAGCCGCGAGTTCGCGCACATGGCGGACGCCTTCGGCTACGGGCCCGCCGACTTCGAGGATCTCACGGTCGCGGCGGCCGAGTCGGCGTTCCTGCCGCTGCCGGAGCGGCAGCGGCTGATCGACGGCGTGATCCGGCCCGGATACGCGGCGCTGAACGCGTAGCCCGTCAGGACAGGGAGCCCCGCACGACCGGCAGTTCCAGCACTCCTGTGTCCTCGGGCGCGCTGATGACGGTCACCGGTTTGATGCCGCGGTTGCCGAAGTAGGCCGTGTCGCCCGCCGCGATCACGAACTCCAGGCGGTGCCCCGCTTCGTAGCGGTGCACGATGCTCGGCAGCTGCACCGTGAACGGCCTGGTCACATCCGGCACCCTGACGGGCGCGACCAGACGGTTCACCAGTGACCTGGTGCCGTCGGGTGCGATGTCGTAGACCTTGGCGAACAGCACCAGCTTGTCGGCCGCGTCGCCGGAGTGCTGGACGCGCTCCGTGCGCGGCGAGAGGACCTTCAGCCGGGCACGCGGGGAGCCGACGACATCGACGGAGGCCTTCAACGGAGCGCTCCGCCAGCCCAGATGGGTGCCCTTGAGGTCGTACGGCCCGGGGTCGGGCACGCCGATGAGGCCGGACAGGGACGACTCGGAATGGCTCGTTGGCACCAGCAGGTTGGTGTAGGTGCGGCTGCCGCGGGTGACCTTGGCGCGCGTGTCCACCAGCTTGCCGTCGCCGGAGAGATACAGCTTCTGGGAGAGGGACGGGACGGCGTCCGCCTCGCCGTAGCCGCTCCGCCAGTCCCGGTAGTAGGCGAAGGCGGGCCCGGTGTCCTTGCTCGCCTTCTTGTGCAGATACCTGTCGAACCAGGCGAGGATGCGCCGCCCCACGTAGCTGGTCTCCAGATTGCCTTCGCCGAGATTCAGCTCGCCGGACGCGGGGTCGCTCATCCCTCCGCTGTGGCCCCAGGACTGCCAGATCATCCTGGCCTCGGTGCCCTGGGCCTTCAGCGTCTCGTAGCTGGCCCGCGCTTCGTCGAGGGTGAACAAGCTGTCGGCCTGCCCCTGGACGAGCAGCGTCGGCGCCTCGACCCGTGGCAGGTAGGAAACGGGTGACACGCTGCGGGCGAAGCTCTGCATCTGCGCGACCCGGTCCGCCGGGTAGCGACCGGAGTTGAGCAGGCGCAGGGTGTCGCAGGCCCTGGGGACGAAGTGCAGACAGCCCAGTGAGCCGAAGCGGGCCGGGTCAAGGCTCGGGTTGGTCAGCGGCTGCCCCTCCCCGATGAGCCAGAAGCCGTCCGCCCACTGCCATTTGAAGGCACCCGGCACGGTCGTTGCGGCCACGCTGTTGGGGTCGAGGGAGTGGTTGAGGTCGTTCCAGGTGATCAGGGGCACGAGGGCGTCGACCCGGCGGTCCACGGCCGCCGTGGCCAGCTGGATCGCGCCGCCGTACGAACCGCCGATCATGCCGACGCGCGGGTCGCCGTGCCGGTCCCTGGTCACGAAGTCGACAGTGCTTCCGTCGTCCGCCGCATGCGTCCCGGCCAGGAAGTCGACCAGCCGGGACGCCGCGCGGCCGTCGATGTGCGGGTCGTCGAGCGAGATGAGGCAGCCCGATGCCCCGAAGCCCAGACCCGACCAGGCCAGGGCCACATAGCCGCGGGCGGCGAACGCCCTGGCGGTGGCGTCCGTCGATCCGTCGGCCTTGCTGCCGCCGAACCCGTTGGTGGTGAGAACGGCCGGCGCGGGTCGGTTCGGGCCGGCATCGGCGGGCCGGTAGAGGTCGGCGTCGATCGTGCAGGTCCTGTCGCCCGCCTCGACGGTGAACTTCAGGGCCGTGACCGTGAATCGGCCGGTCTCCTCACCCGCGGTGGCGGGCGAGGCGAGCGTGAGCGGGGCGAGCAGCGCCGCTCCGGCGGCCCAGGCGAGCGGCTTGCGACGTCGGGAAAGGGCACGGGACACGAGGACCTCCACATCGAGGACGCCATACCGACCGGTAAGTAGGTAGCCGCGCCCATGCTGCGGCACGTGTCAGATACACGTCAATGTTCGTGCCTCAACTTCCTGACAGAGATTCAACAAGCCCGTGGGGCCGCCGCGGCAGTCAGAAGTGGAAGCAGTCGGCGTCGGTCAGACCAACGCCGGGACGTCCAGCGTCAGCGTGCACGCCTCCGCGTCCAGGACCGCCTGCACGCCCAGCGGCACGGTCAGGTTCGTCGCGCCGTGCCCGAAACCGAACTCCTCCACGACCGGAACGCCGAGCCCGCCCAGCCGGTCCAGGAACACCTCGCGCACCTGCTCGTACGGACCGCACTCCGCCCACGACCCGAGAACCACTCCTGCCACGCCGTCCAGCCAGCGGGCACGCAGGAGTTGGGTGAGGATGCGGTCCAGGCGGTAGTCCTCCTCCCCCACGTCCTCGATCAGCAGCAGTCCGCCACGGGCGGAGGGGCGCGCGTGCGGCGTGGCGAGGTCGGCGGCGATCAGCGACACGCATCCGCCGAGGGTGACGCCGCGCGCCTGCCCCGGCACCATCGCCCGCGCCCCTGGCGGCCCGGTGAGCGTCCGCACCGACTCGGGTGCGAACAGCGTGGCGCGCAGCGACTCCTGGGTGCGCTCGTCCTTGAGGAAGGTGAGCGCTCCCACCATCGGGCCGTGCAGCGTCGACAGTCCCATCCGGACGGCGAAAGCCTCGTGGAGGGCGGTGACATCGCTGTAGCCCACGAAGACCTTGGGGCCGGCTGCGCGCAGCGCCGGCCAGTCCACCAGGTCCACCATCCGCTGCACCCCGTAACCGCCGCGGGCGCAGATGACCGCCGAGACCGACGGATCGCACCATGCCTCGGTCAGTTCGCGGGCGCGCGCCGCGTCGTCGCCGGCGAGGTACCACAGGCTGCCGTGCGTCTCGCGGACATGGGGCATCACGACCGGGTCGAGGCCCCAGCCGCGCAGGATGGCGAGACCGGCTTCGAGACGGTCGTCGGGCACGGGACCGCTCGGTGCGACGACCGCGACCCTGGCCCCGGGCCTCAACCGCTCGGGCCTGGTCAGGGGCGTGAGCGTCACTTCTTCAGCTCCAGCTGGGGAACGTCGGACCGGTTGATCCCGAAGGTCTGGGCATACAGCGACAGTTCGGCCTCCAGGGCCCTCTTCATCGTGTCGGCCCTGCGGAATCCGTGCCCCTCGCCCTCGAAGGCGATATAGGCGTGGTCGACGCCGCGCCCCGCCATCCGGGCCAGGAACCGTTCGCACTGCGCGGGCGGGCAGATGACGTCGTCGAGGCCCTGGAGCAGCAGGAAGGGGACCGCGATGCGGTCCACGTTGGTGATCGGCGACCGTTCCCGGTAGCGGCCGGGGACCTCGTCGAGCGGGCCGACGAGCGACTCCAGGTACTGGGACTCGAAGTCGTGCGTCTCGCCGGTGGCCCAGGACAGCAGATCGAGGATGGGATAGATGATCGTGCCGCACGCGTAGACATCGGTGCCGGTGAGCGAGGCCGCCGTGGTCCAGCCGCCCGCGCTGCCGCCGCGGATCGCGAGCCGTGCCGGGTCGGCCGTGCCTTCGGCGGCCAGCGCCTCGGCGACGGCGGCGCAGTCCTCCACGTCGACGACGCCCCACTGCTCGCGGAGCCGGTTGCGATATTCCCGCCCGTAGCCGGTGGATCCGCCGTAATTGACCTCGGCGACTCCGATGCCGCGGGAGGTGAAGTAGGCGATCTCCAGGTCCAGTACGAGGGGTACACGTCCGGTGGGGCCACCGTGTGCCCAGATGACGTAGGGCGGCAGCTCGTCGTCGGGTGCGGCCCGGTCCGGGCTGTGCGGCGGGTAGATCTGGGCGTGGATCTCGCGGTTGTCCGGTCCGGTGAAGGTGCGGATCTGCGGTTCGGGGTAGTACGCCGGGTCCACCGGGTCGTCGTGCGCGCTGCCGACGACGCGGGTCCTGCCCGTACGGGTGTCGAGCTCCACGATCTCGTAGGCGCTGCGCGGACTGGCGGCCACGCCGACGACCCTGTCGCCGTGAGCGGCGAGAGTGGGTGCCCATTCACTCCAGGGCCCGGCGGCGTCGACCAGTTCGCCGGTCTCCGGGTCCAGTATGCCGAGCGCCGTGGTGCCCCGGCCGTGGATGACGGCGACGAGTCCGTTGGCCAGCGGGTGGAACCACTGGGAGCCGATCTTCCACAGCGCGCCGCCGAACTCCTCGCCGTGGCCCTGGCACAGGGCCACGGCCGTGCCCGGCATCGCGCCTGCCGGACGGATCCGCCGCAGTTCCCACCAGTTGTCGCGGTCGGACACGAACAGCAGGGAGCCGTCCGTGGCCCAGTCGACCTGGCAGACGGACTCCTCCTCGCCGCCCGCCACGGACCGCACCGCGGCGAAGGCGCCGTCGTCTCTCACCTCGCCGAGCATGACCTCGGTGCCGTCCCACGGCATCCGCGGATGGTCCCAGGCGATCCACGCCGCGTGCCGCCCGTCCGGCGAGATCCGCGGTCCGGTGACGAAACGGTGCCGGTCGTCGCTCAGTTCGCGCACCGCGCCACGGTCGTCGGCGGCCGAGCCGTCCAGCGGCACCGCGGCGATCACCCTTCGTACGTCGGTGGGGGCGTCGCCGGTGAACTCCTCCAGGACGCACCACACTTCGCCCCGCCCGGTACGCAGCTGCGGATCGGCCCAGCGCAGACCGCCGCCGACGGCCGAGAGCGGGGTGAGCGGCCGCGGCTCGGCTCCGGGGACGTCCGGCTCGTACGCGTACAGCCGCTGGTCGGGGAAGTGGACGAAGACGATCAGCGGGCCGCCGTCGGCCCGCACCGCTCCGGCCCACGGCAGCCCGCCGTATTCGATGACCCGGCTGCGCACGTTCCACGGCGCGGGCAGCACCGACTCCTCGTGCCCGTCGGCCCGTCGGCGCACCAGGGTGCGTCTGCCTCCTTCGGCGGGGCGTGGTGCGGTCCACCACACCTCGTCGCCGACGAGGCCGAGATACTCGGGCCGTCCGTCGTGGGAGGCGGCGAGGGCCGCGTCGATCGGCGACGGCCAGCTTCCGTAGGGCCCCGTGGGTACCATGCCCGTCTCCCTACGCGGTCTGCAGATAGTGGTCGAGCACGCGGACGCCGAAGTGCAGCGCATCGACGGGAACGCGTTCGTCGACTCCGTGGAACATGGCCGCGTAGTCGTAGCCCGGCGGCAGCCTCAGCGGGGAGAAGCCGTAGCCGGTGATGCCCAGCCGGGAGAACTGCTTGGCGTCGGTGCCGCCGCCCATGCAGAACGGCACCGTGTGCCCCTCCGGGGCGAACTTCTCGATGGCCGCGCGCAGTTTGGCGAACGTCGGCGAGTCGACGGGAGCCTGCAGCGGAATCTCGCGGTGGTGGAACTCCCACTCGACATCCGGGCCGGTCAGGCGGTCCATGGTCTCCTGGAACTCGACCTCGGCACCGGGCAGCATCCGCCCGTCCACGAAGGCCGTGGCCTGTCCGGGGATCACATTGACCTTGTAGCCGGCGTCCAGCATCGTCGGGTTGGCGCTGTTGCGCACGGTCGGCTCGACGAGCGCGGCTGCCGGGCCGAGCTTGACCATCAGGGCGTCGACGTCGAAGTCGCGGGCATGCACATCGGTCTCGATGCCGTGCAGCGCCGCCAGTTCGGTCAGTGCCGCCCGGACGGTGGGCGTCAGCCGCACCGGCCACTGGTGCTCGCCGATCCGGGTGATGGCGGCGGCCAGCCGGGTCACCGCGTTGGAACGGTTGACCTTGGAGCCGTGACCTGCCCTGCCGTGGGCGGTGAGCTTCAGCCAGGCGGTGCCGCGCTCCCCGGCCGCGATGGGGTAGAGCGTCATCCCGGGACCGGCGTGGAAGGAGAAGGCACCGGACTCGCTGATGCCTTCCGTACAGCCCTCGAAGAGGCCGGCGTGCTGCTCGGCGAGGAAGGTCGATCCGTCGATCGCGCTGTCCTCCTCGTCGGCGGTGTAAGCGATCACGATGTCGCGCCGGGGCCGCACGCCGTGCCGTGACCAGGCCCGTGCGACGGCGAGGATCATCGCGTCCATGTTCTTCATGTCGACCGCGCCGCGGCCCCACACGACGCCGTCGCGCACCTCGCCGGAGAAGGGGTGCACGGTCCATTCGGCGGCGTCCGCAGGAACCACGTCGAGATGTCCGTGGACGAGGAGGGCGTCGGCCGACGGGTCGGTGCCCTCGATCCGGGCCACGACATTGGTACGGCCCTCGGTCCGTTCCAGCAGGGTGGGTTCGAGTCCGGCGTCGGCAAGACGCTCGGCGACGTATTCGGCGGCGGGCCGTTCCCGGCAGTCGCCGCCGCCGCGGTTGGTGGTGTCGATGCGGATGAGTTCGGAGGTGAACGTCACCACTTCGTCGAGGGACTGGGCATCCACTGGCGTTTCGGTCACGTCAGCCATACTGCTCCTCCACGGCGGCGGAGACGATCGTCGTGACCGCCTTGAATGTGCGAATGCCCTCGTACATGGTCTCGCTGGTGTACGCGACGCGGCGCTCGCCGCGGGCCCGTGCCACTCCGGGCACGACGGTGGCGGCGGCCGCCAGATGTTCGGCGTCGAACTCCAGCTCCACGGTGAACGGCCCGCCCCGCACCGGGTCGTGGCGTACGGCGAGGGCGGCGGCCTCCTTGGCGGCGGCACGGATGTCGGCCGCGGTGCGGGTGGGGGTGCGGCAGACGGCCGCGTAGCGCGAGACGTGGTCCTTGACGGCGACCTTGAGCGCGCCGGGCGCGTACCCGAGCGCGTCCTCGCAGGTGAGGTCGTCCCCGGTGACGAGGACGACGGGCACGCCGTACTCGGCGACGACGTTGGCGTTGAGCAGTCCCTCGCTCGCGCGGACCCCGTTCAGCCAGACGCCCGTGATGGAGTTCGCCAGATAGGTGTGGGCGAGGACCCCTTCGGTGCCCGCGCCGGTGTGGTAACCGACGAAGGCGATGCCGTCGACGTCGCCGTGCTGCACGCCTTCGACCATCGAGAGCGACTTGTGGCGGCCGGTGAGCATCTGGGCGCGCTCGTCGAGCTGCTCCAGCAGGAGGTTGCGCATGGACCAGTGCGCCTCGTTGATGAGCACCTCGTCGGCGCCGCCGTCGAAGAAGCCGAGAACGGCGGCATTGACGTCGGAGGTGAACATCGACCGGCAGCGTTCCCACTGGGGTGTCCCCGGAAGCACGTCGGCCGGCCAGGTCACGCCCGTGGCGCCCTCCATGTCGGCGCTGATCAGGATCTTCACAGCCTTCTCCGTTCCACCTCGCGCGGCGCTGCCGCCACGACGGTGCACGTGGCGGCAGCGCGAGTGTAGACCGGTAGATCTTCCCGTCGAAGGGGTGGTCTATCCCAATACCTTCTCGAGCGTGGCGAGCGCCGTCGACAGCTCCTCGCGGGTGATCGTCAGCGGCGGGGCGAGCCGGATGGTGGAGCCGTGGGTGTCCTTGACGAGGATTCCCTCGGCCATCAGCCGTTCGCTGATCGCGCGGCCGGTGCCGATCGCCGGGTCGATGTCGACGCCCGCCCACAGCCCTCTGGCCCGGAATCCGACGACACCCTTGCCCACCAGAGTGTCGAGCCCGGCGCGCAGCACCTCGCCCAGCTCGGCCGCCCTGCTCTGGTACTCGCCCGTCGCGAGCAGATCGACGACGGCCGAACCGACTGCGGCGGACAACGGGTTGCCGCCGAACGTGGAGCCGTGCTCGCCGGGACGCAGGACGGACATGACGTCGCGCCTGCCGACGACCGCGGACACGGGGACGATGCCGCCGCCGAGCGCCTTGCCGAGCAGCAGCAGGTCGGGCCGGACGGATTCATGGTCGACGGCGAGCGTGGTGCCCGTGCGTCCGAGGCCGGACTGGATCTCGTCGGCGATGAACAGGCAGCCCTCGCGGCGGGTCAGGTCCCGCACGCCCGCGAGATAGCCGTCGTCCGGGATGAGGACGCCCGCCTCGCCCTGGATGGGTTCGATGAGCACGGCCGCGGTGGTCTCGTCGACGGCCGCTTCGAGCGCGGCGAGGTCGTTGTACGGCACGACGCGGAAGCCGGGCGTGAAGGGGCCGAACCCGCCGCGGGCGCTCTCGTCGGTGGAGAAGCTGACGATCGTGGTGGTGCGGCCGTGGAAGTTGCCGTCGGCGACGACGATCGTGGCGCTGTCGGGGGCGACGCCCTTGACCTCGTACGCCCATTTACGGGCGATCTTGATGGCGCTCTCGACCGCTTCGGCGCCGGTGTTCATCGGCAGGGTCATGTCGAGGCCGGTCAGCGCGGCGAGACCTTCCGCGAATCCGGCGAGCTTGTCGTTGTGGAAGGCCCGCGAGGTGAGGGTGACCTCGTCGAGCTGGCGATGGGCGGCGGCGATCAGGCCGGGATGGCGGTGGCCGAAGTTCAGTGCCGAGTAGCCGGCCAGCATGTCCAGGTAGCGGCGGCCCTCGACATCCTCGACCCAGACGCCCTCTGCACGGGCGACGACGACGGGCAGCGGGTGGTAGTTGTGCGCGAGGGTGGTGTCCTCGGCACGGATCAGTTCGGCGGAGGAGCGCTCGGTGCGCTCGGGCGTGAGGGTCATGCGCGGATCTCCTGGGTGCAGCACTTGATGCCGCCGCCTGCCTTGTGGAACTCGGACAGGTCGACGGGGACAGGGACGTAGCCGTGGGATTCGAGCCGGCCGATGAGACCCTCGGCCTGCGGGGCGACGACGACGTGGTGGCCGTCGGAGACGGAGTTGAGCCCGAAGGCCATGGCGTCCTCGCGGGTCGCCGTCACCGCGTCGGGGAACATGCGCTCCAGCACCTCGCGGCTGCCCGGCGAGAAGGCGTCCGGGTAGTAGGCGATGTTCGCCTCGTCGTCCCCGCTGCCGTCGTCGAGGACGAACAGCGCGGTGTCCAGGTGGTAGAAGTACGGGTCGGTCAGCTGAAGGCCGATCACGGGTACGCCGAAGAACTCCTGCACCTCGCGATGGGCGGCGGGAATGGTGCGGAATCCCGTGCCGGCGAGGATGAAGCCGCCGGCGGGTGCGAGGTCGCCCTCGCCCTCGCACACCGACTCGGGCCGGTGCACGTCGAATCCGGCGGTCTTGAACCACGTCTCGTACGCGGCTTCCTCGCCACGGCGCTCCGGGGCGTGGAAACGGGAGCCGAAGACGCGGCCGCCGAGGACGAGCGCCGAGTTCGCGGCGAACACCATGTCCACGAGGCCGGGCTCCGGCTTCACATGGTCCACGGTGTGACCGAGGCCGAGATAGGTGTCGACGAGGGATGCCCACTGGTCGCGGGCGAGGCCGTGGTCGACCGCGGTGTTCTGGCTCATCCAGGGGTTGATGGCGTACTGCACGTCGTAATACCGGGGTTCACAGACCAGGTAACGCCTGGGCCGAGGCACACGTCTGGGTGGCACCGAGTGATTCCTCCCGCTTCGTCGCGAAATCCGTTGTCCGGTGTCCGGTGTCCGGTGACATCTCCACGGTAGGAATCGGGACGGACGGGCGACAAGAAACAGGAGCTGCGTATACACGCAGGAATGCTGCGTCGTAGGGCGTTTCCGCGACGGTTTGCGTCACGCACCCTCGGCGGGTTCCACCTGGGGCGCCGCGAGTGCCGCACCAGCCTCCGGGCTGCCGGTGAGCAGGTGGGACAGCACCATGTAGCTGATCGTCTTGCGGATGAACGGCTCCGCCCGGATGCGCTCCAGCACCTCCTCGAAGTGCTCCACGTCCCTGGCCCTGACGTGCAGCAGGGCGTCGGCGCCGCCGGTCACTGTCATCGCGGCCATGATCTCGGGGTAGTCGCGCACGACTTCGGCGAGGCGGCGGGGCGGGGCGGCGCTGTCGCAGTAGACCTCGACGTACGCCTCGGTGCGCCAGCCCAGGGCGGCGGGGCGCACGGTGGTGGTGAAGCCGGTGATGATGTCGTTCTCGCGCATCCGGTCCACGCGGCGTTTCACGGCGGTCGCCGAGAGACCGATGGCAGTGCCGATCTCGGTGAAACTCGTCCGTGCGTTCGCGACCAGTGCCGCGACGATCTTGCGGTCCAGCTCGTCGAACGGCGCGGATGTGTTTGTCATGTCAGTGATCCTCCGGACGGCGGCCCAGTAGCGCGCGGACCCTACCGGAAAATCGCCATGGCCTGCACTTCCAGCACGGCCTCGTCGGCATTCCAGTCCTGGACCTTACCGAGGCAGCGGGCGGAGAAGGTGCCCTCCGGCACCTCGTTGCGCAGCCCCTCGGTGGCGCAGGTGACCCGGACCCGCGGCCCTGCGGAGGCATGGTCGACATCGCCGTAGGGGGCGAGGAGGACCGTGATGTCGGGCGATTCCCCGATCTTGCGGAACCGGCCGCGGATGAGGACGAAGTCCTCGATGTCGCGCAGCCGTACGGTTCCCGGGGCGGCCGCGGCGGAACGCGGGGCGTTCGCCAGCGCCCGGGACAGCGCGGCATTGCGCCGTACCGTCTCGCCCATCAGGTCGACATGGACGATGACGTCGTTCTCCTCCAGCACATCCATGATCACGCCGATCACCGAGATGGGTTCGGCGACCTCCATGTACTTGCTGACGATCTCGCTGTTGTCCTTGCGGCCGGCGCCCGCGCTCACCCCGAAGACCTTGGCCCGCACCGTGCCGTCCTTGCTGTCACTGGTGCGCTGCTCGACCTCCTTGCGCAGCGCCGCCGCGTAGCCGCGCATCTGGTAGTGGTCCATGACCGACCGCTCGTGCAGATAGAAGCAGATGCTGTACGTCGGATTACGGCCGCCGGCATGCCTGCGCCGGGTCAGCCGGAGCACGGTCAGCACGATCAGCGCCACCGCCGCCACGACGGTCAGCAGCCACAGCAGCAGCCAGGGCCACCAGACGCCCCACCACGCCTCACTGAACACACCCACGGATCTCCTTGAATGCGCTGAGGAGGGACCGGTCGGTGGCGTCGACCATGCGGCCGCCCGTCGCCCGTGCCCCTCGGTCGAGTTCGGCGGTGTCCGCCTCGCCGTAGCGGATGGTGTACGTGCGCACCGCGCGGCTGTTCTCCGGCAGCCGGGCATGGCGGCGGACGAAGTCGTCGAGGCCGATCCCGGCGGTGTTCTCCCCGTCGGTCATCAGCACGATGGAGACGCCGCGTCCGGGCCTCTTGCGCAGCACCTCGGCGACGCCGCGGTAGGCGTGGTCGAGCGAGGTCCAGATCGCGGTGCTGTCGTCGAAGTCGTCGGCGGCGACGAGACTGCGCAGCCGGTCCAGGTCGGCGGGCCGTTCGTAGGTGACGCTCCGCTCCTCCAGGACGCGCCCGCCGAACCGCATCACGGTCAGCGTCTCCCCCTTGTAGAACCGGACGAACTTGCCCGACCGCGAGTCGTCGTCGCCAGTGAGCCCGTCGAAGGTGGCGCGCAGTCCCTCGATGCGGCCGCCGCGCATCGAGGTGGAGAAGTCGAGCAGAAAGATCACGTGGGCGGTGCGGTCGCGCCGGGGGTCCCCGTAGTCGGCGAGGAGCCGGTCGACGACCTTCTGGTCGTCGGGGAAGTACAGGGCGTTGCCGACCGGTTCGCGCAGGGGCGGGGTGCGGGCGACGGAAGGATCGATCGGACGGCGAAGGGTGCGCTCCATGATCTTCTTCTGGACCGGTTCACTGCGCAGCCAGTCCACCAGCCGGTCGTACGCCGGGCGCTCGGCCGGGTCGAGGAGCAGCAGCGGGTAGTCGGACAGCACCATGCCGTCCTCGGGGTAGACGATCTCCAGCGGTTCGTCGAGCCGGCCGCTGTTGTTGAGGGCGAGCAGCTCCGACTCGTAGGTGATCAGGGCGTTCAGTTCGCCCTGGCGCGCCACGAAGTCGTCGACGAGCGTGCCTGAGGCATCGCCCGTGAGGGCGTGTCCGGCGAAGAACCCGCGCAGCCGGTCGCAGGACACGTCGTCCGGCCGCAGGGCGGCGCCGGTCCCGGCGGCAGCGGTCGCCACACCGACGAGCGCGGCGAGACCGCTGTTGGTGTGCCGGGGGTCGGCCATGCCGAAACGCAGTGATCCGTCGGCCGCCGCGTCGGCTGCGTCGGCCCAGGAGATCCGCCCGGTCGGCGCGTTCCGGCGCATCCGTTCGGCGGTGCCGCGTTTCATTCCGATCACGACGGGTGATCGCATGATGTTGGTGGTCAGCGGCTTCTCCCTGCTGTCGCCGTTCGCCTTGGCCCTGAGCAGGTAGTAGCGGTCCGAGGAGAGCCAGGCGAGGTCGTGCCGTCGTGCGCCGGGGCCGGCCAGTTCGTTTCCGGCGTCCACCGTCCCCCTGTGGTCCATCTCCAGCGTGATGCCGGTCTCCCGGCGCAGATCGTCGAGCAGGGGGCCCATGTCGGCGAGTTCCGAGCTGGCCAGCACCCGCAGAGTGACCGGGTCCGGGCGTCCCGTGGAGCAGGCGGTGGCCGCCACGAGCCACAGGAACGCCAGGCACAGGGGCATCAGGCGGCCGCGGCCGCCGGGCGCACCCATCAGGGCCGTCCGGGCACGGCGCCGACGGCGGGGCAGTCCCCGACGACGGAGATCATCCGTTCCAGGTACCGCAGCCGGGGCATGGCAGTACGGGTGTCGTCACCGCGGATGGCGGGGACGGGGATGCCACGGTCCCGGAGGAAGCCGGTGAGCTGGTCGCCCGCGACCTGGCCCGTGGGGTCGAGGATGCGGAAACCGAGCTCCATGGCGCGGCGCCGCAGCTCGGGGTCGTGGGTGATCAGTTCCCCGAGCCGGTCGCCGTCCTCGTTGAGCGCGATGAACTGCGGCTGGGTGACGAACTGCCCGGACGGGTACAGCAGTACGCGCTGGGCGTCGGGCTCCTTTGCCTGTTCCCGGTGGCGCACCTGGTAGGCGAGGTACTGGTGCTCGTAGGCGACGACGACGGGGGCGATGTTCTTGCCCTCGGGCGAGAGGTAGGTGCGGAAGACGTCGGCGGCCGGCAGTCCCTGTTCCATGAGGTGCCTGATGCCGCGGGCGCGCTCGTCGGCCTCCGCGTCGTTGTCCGGCACCTCGTCCCCGTCGCCGCGCCAGGTGAAGGCGACCAGCGCCAGATACGTGCCGGCCGAGTTGGAGCCGCAGACGTCGGGGGTCTGGGCGACGATCCTGTTGGCGTTGGTGATCCCCTGGCGCTGGATCCCGATGTCGTTCCACCGGCGCTTCTCGTCGATGTAGCGCAGGAACTTCGGCATGTCCAGCACGTAGTAGTACGGCCGGTCCGCGTCCGGGCCGCGTTGCGGGGTCGCGATGCCTTCGGCGACGAGGGTGTCGGCGTACTGGCGGTAGGTGGGCAGCACGATAGGGCTGACGAAGGGGCGGTGCACCTTGGCGTATTCGTTCCGTGCCGCGCG
This sequence comes from Streptomyces sp. NPDC043812, assembly GCF_056436245.1. Lineage (NCBI taxonomy): Bacteria > Bacillati > Actinomycetota > Actinomycetes > Kitasatosporales > Streptomycetaceae > Streptomyces > Streptomyces sp. NPDC043812. Next base: position 9,806 of record NZ_JBWKCY010000026.1, on the reverse strand, counting down.
CTCGCCGGTGATCAGGTCCCCTGCGGGCTGCCCGGAGGGGAAGACGAAGTCGTACGAGGACACGTCGCGCACGGCGACCTCGCGCGAACCGGAACTGGTGATGTGGACGCGGAGATGGTGCTTCAGCAGGATCCGTCGGACCTCCGGGTCCTCGAAGAAGTCCCGCTTGGACGCCATCTTCCCTTCGAGGGTGACGACCCGGGTTGCGGGCAGCAGGATGTTCCCCGAGACAGCGAGCGCCGCGGTGCCGGTCAGTACGAGCGCGAGCAGCGGCAGCACGGTCACCAGAAAGCTGCGCCGCGACCAGGCCGTACGCGACTCCCGCCGGATGCTCAGCCGCGGTTCCGCGGCGGCCCTTCTCTCCCCCGCTGCCACAGGCGCCCCCTACTCCCGCACCAGTCTCCCGCTCCCGGGCTGCTCACCGCGGGCGATCGGGACGACCCGCGGTGAACAATAGGATGCCCCGTGGTATCAACTCCCACCCACCACAAGCCAGTTGGAGGGAATCTCGATCCGGGATCCGGCAGTGGTGTACTCGGTGGTGGTCAACGGCAGTCCGCCGCTCGCCAGGACCGTGAGTCCCGCCGTACGGAACAGGTCCAGGACCTCGGCGTCGCTCACGGCGGCAGGCGCGATGCCGTGCCGGAGCACGGGCTGCAGCTTGGGCGGTGGGCCCGCCGGGCCCTGGGCGAGCCCCATCAGCTGACGCCCGGCCTCCTCCGCCGGCTCGACGACGAAGGCGCGGCCACGCTGCCCGACCAGGGCGGCGATGGAGTCGACGAGCGGCTGCCTGTCCTGCGCTTCGCTCTGGTGGAGCACTCCGCGCATGTACACGTTGCTGTCGCCCAGCTCGGCGTGCAGCTGGGAGACGTGCGTCGGGTCCGCGGCGTCCAGCTCCCTGAACCGCGCCTCGCCCGTCTTGTCCCGGCGCCGGGCGCGCGCGATGGCGGCGGGCGCGAGATCGACGCCCAGGACGGAGGTGAAGCGGTCGGCGAGGAAGAGTGTCTGGGTGCCGTTGCCGCAGCCCAGGTCGACCAGCGTCAGGGCGGGATCGACGATGTGCGGCTCGAACCGCGCAAGATGGATGACGGCGGTGAGCACCGGTTCCGCGTCCCAGAACACCTCCCCCGGTTCGTCGGAGGTCTCGCTCCAGAAGGACTCCCACGCGTTCCGGTACCGGCTCGTCACGCTCATGAACGCATCAGCTCCCCAAGGTGTGACATGGCGTCAAGATCGGTTTAGCGCGCCCGCGTTACCGCCACAAGGACCCGGCACATACCTTCACTCCGCGTTCGACACCCGTCCGCGTCACTCCTCGGAAAGCCGTACGGTCGCCAGGATCTTCCGCACGGTCGCCTCCGGGACCTCTTCCCCGACGCCCTTCGCCCCGAGGATGGTCCAGGAGAGGATGTCGCCCTTCGGGCTCTTGAACGCGAAAACGGTGGCACTCCCGTCGGTGTCGCACTTGCCCTTCCGCTCGACGCCCGAGGACTCGGCGGTCGCCAGGCTGCCCTTGATGCCCGACGCGGTGGTGAACTCCTCCGACGCGCCGGCCCGCACCTTCGCCTTGTCCGGCTGCGTGTAGAGGCCGTAGACCCACAGCGAAGCGTTGTCCCTGGCGGCCTCCTCGGGACTGCGCGCGGTGCGCTCCGTGCGGGAGCCTGCCTCCGCGAGAGGGATGTCCTCCTTGCTGCCGTCCCTGTCCTCGTCGGACTGGCACCACTTCTCCTTGAGCACCGCGGGGCCGGCGAAGCCGATGAGGGGCTTGTCCTCGGGGTCGCTGTCCTCGGAGACGTAGGTCGCCCAGTCCGCCGACTTGAGGGCCCACTCGGGCGGTACGTCGAAGACGATGCCGGTCCTCGGGTTCAGCACGGCCTTCCAACCGGCCACGGTGGGCTGCGGCCCGTTGCCCCGGCGCGGGTTGTCGGTGGCCGTCGAGCCGCTCGCGGAGACGGTCGGCACGGGCGGCTCCGCCTTGTCGTCGCCGTCGCCGCCCAGGACGAGGTACCCGGTGACCGCGGCGGCCACCACCACGGCGGCGGCCGCGACAACCGCGGCGACCGTGGCGCTGCCGCGTCCACCGCCCCGTGCGGTGGGCACGCCGGCGGGCTCGGTGGGCGCATTCCACGGCTGCCCCGACTGCCCGTACGGGCCGGGCTGCTGGTGCGGGGGGTTCTGCTGGTACGGATTGCCGTCCGGTTGCTGCTGTCCTGGCCACATGGCCGACAACCCTAGAACGCCGCCTCCCGGGCCGTTACGGCAGGGACACTTCGCACCACACCGTCTTGCCCCGGGCCGTACGGCTGGTGCCCCACTCGCGCGCGAGGCTGCTCACCACCCTCAGCCCTCGCCCCCGCTCGTCGTCCGGGCGCGTGTCGCGCATCGTCGGCAGCATGTGATCGTCGTCGGCCAGCTCGCACAGCAGCGATTCGGCCCGCACGAGGCGCAGTTCGGCGCGCCGCCCGTCGGCATGCTGCACCGCGTTGGCGACGAGCTCGCCGACGAGCTGTCCCACGGTGTCCGTGAGCGCGGTCAGCCCCCAGGCCGCGAGCTGCCCGCTCGCGAGCCAGCGGGCCCTGGCCGCCTCACGCGGCTCCAGGGACAGTTCCCAGGCGGCAACGGCCTCGGGCTCGATGCCGTTGAGGCGGGCCATCAGCAGGGCGACGTCGTCCTTGCGGCCGCCTCGCGTGTTGAGCGCGCGGATGATGGTGTCGCAGGCGGCATCCATGGACGCCGCGGGGTGGGCCGCGGACTCGCAGAGAGTGGCCAGGCCCACGCCGATGTCCTCGCCGCGCACCTCGACCAGTCCGTCGGTGCACATCACTAGCCGGTCGCCGGGCGCCACCTTCACCCGGACACTGGTGAACGGCACCCCGCCGACACCGATCGGTGCTCCGGTCGGCAGCTCAAGGAGATCGCTGCGGCCGTCCTCGGCGCGGACGACGACGGGTGGTACATGGCCGGCGTTGGCCAGTTCCAGTTCGCCCCGGATCGGGTCGTAGACCGCGTAGAGGCAGGTGGCGAGGTAGTGCTCGCCAAGGCGCTGGGCGAGATCGTCGAGATTGCGCAGCAGCTGGGCGGGCGGCAGGTCGAGCGCGGCCATCGTCTGCACGGCCGTGCGCAACTGGCCCATCATCGCTGCGGAGTTGAGGCCGTGGCCCATCACGTCCCCGACGACGAGGGCGGTGCGCGAGCCGGGCAGTTTGACGGTGTCGAACCAGTCGCCGCCGACGCGTCCGAGCAGGGTGCCCGGAAGGTAGCGGGTGGCGGTGTCGCAGCCCGCCATGCGGGGAGTGACCTGGGGGAGCATCGAGTCCTGGAGGGTCTCGGCGACGTTCTCCTGGTACGTGTACATCCGCGCGTTGTCGAGCACGAGACCGGCGCGCGCGGCCAGTTCGGCGCCGGTGACCTTGTCCATGTCGTTGAACAGGGCGCGCCCTGGGTGACGCAGCAGGATCATGAAGCCGAGCACGACGTTGCGCGCCTTCAGCGGGACGACGAGCATCGAACGTCCGCTGATCAGCGGACGGATGTCCCGCTTCTCGAACTGCGAGGCGATGGCGGTGCCCATCTGCTCGCTGATCCGGGGCACGAGGACGGGCTCGCCCGTGGTCATGCACCGGAAGAACGGGGTGTGCGCGGGGAACGGCATGGACTCGCCGACCGGTACGACATCGTCCCACCGGCCCGGCTCGTCGACGTGTTCCACGGCGACGCGGTGCCACATCGTCGTCTCGTCCGGCGGCCCGTCGGGGAAGCCCTCGCCCGCGATGACCTGTTCGCGCAGATAGGTGCCCGCGACATCGGTGAAGCGCGGCACGACTGCGGCGCTGACCTCCTGGATCGTGCGGGCCAGGTCGAGCGAGGAGCCGATGCGGCCGCTGACCTCGTTGAGGAACTCCAGCCGCTCGCGGACCGCGGCGTATTCGAGGTCCTCCTCCGGTTCCTCCCCCACGACGGGGTGCCCCGCCGCCGCGGTCTCCTGTGCGGCACGGCGCCGCGCGAGCCGCCCGGCGCGCTGGGGCACACCCCAGTCCGGGGTGACGGGCACCCGGTCGTGGTGGCTGAACTCCAGTACGGGATAGCCGAGATCGAGGATCTGGGAGACGATCCGGGTCGACTCCTGCACACTCATGCTGGGCAGGATCTCGGGGAGCCTGCGGGCGAGTTCGTCGAAGCCGGGGAAGTCGGTGTGCAGGGCGAAGCCGGGGGCGATGCGCTCGACGCTCTCGTCCTCGCCGGCGAACCGGCTCGCGTCCGCGGCCAGGACCAGGAGGCGCTCCCTGCCGGGGCCGACCATCGGGTACGCCCACCACAGCACGTCGATCCGGTCACTGCCGGGGTCCGAGAGCCGCGCGCGACCCGCGGCCGGATAGTCGGGGAGGGCGCCGGTTCGGGCGTCGCGGCCGGGCCCGCCGTATCCGTCGACGAAGTCGTCCCCGGCGTCGGTGGCGAGTGCGCCGAATACGGGCAGCAGCTCGACCGCGGGCCTGCCGACGGCGGCCTCGCGCGCGGGGCCGAAGAGACGACGTGCGCCGGTGGACCAGTGCGACACGAGACCGTGGCCGTCCACGACGACCACAGCAAGCGGAATCCGGCCGGCCGCGACGTACTGCTGCGGCGGTGTCGGCGGAACACCACTGTCCATGGGTGGAGCGCTCCTTCCCCGCCGCCCGGAACTGCGGCCCTGTCACCACGGTAAGGCGCTGCGGCGCCCGGCCGCCGGTCAACTGCCGAACAGGTGGTGCGCCCGCGCGGAATTGACGTGCGGTCACCTCGGCGACGGTACCGCCCGGTTGCCCTGACGCGCCGGGCGCGCCACGGGGCGCACGCAGGTCAGTCGGCGTGTCCGAGCTGGAGGTCGCGCTCGGTGCGCCCGCCGCCCGCCACCTGGAGCACGGTGGCGACCGGCGGGTAACCGGCAGCGATGACGGTGTACTCGCCCGACGACAGATCCACGAAGCGGAACGTTCCGTCCGGCCCTGTGGTCAGCGTGTCGACGACATTGCCCGCCGCATCGAGCAGCGTGACACGGGCGTCGTCGACGGGCCGCCCGTCACCCGCGCGCACGGTGCCGCGCAGCACCGCGCCGCCGGCCAGTTCGATGTCCTGCCGGGTCTCGCGCGAGGGCTGCACGCTGACGGGGTGCGCGGCCGGCCGGAAGGCGGGGGCGCTGGCGGCCAGGGTGTACTCCCCCGCCACCAGGTCCGTCATCACATAGCCGCCCTCCCGTCCGCTGCGGGTGGTGGCGACGACGTCGCCGCGGACGTCGGTGAGGGTGACCGCCGCGTCGCGTACCGGGGAGCCGTCGGCGGTGGCGACGATTCCGGCGAGCCGGCCCGCTCCGCCGAGTACGACGTCGAGTTCGACGGGCCGTTCGCCGACGGTGACGGTGACGGCCTGCGGCTGGTGTCCGCCTGCGGCCGCGATCAGTACATAGGAGCCGGAGCCCGGCACGCTCAGTGCGTACCGCCCGTCCTCGCCGCTCCCGCCGCGCCCGATCTGCTTCCCCTGGACGTCGATGAGGGTGAGCGCGGCGCGCGGCACGCTGGTGCCGTCGTGGTGCTGGACGGTGCCGCACACGGGTACACCCGCGCCGTTGGCGGCGGGCGCCGCGGTCCGGGTGCCGGCGGCGGCGGTGCGGGCGTGCGGAACGGCGGTGGTCTCGGCGGCGGGGGCGTTGTGGGACACCAGCGGTTTCTCCTTGAGGAAGAAGGCGATGAACAGGCCGAGGACGAGCACCGGCACGAGGTAGAGGAAGATCCGGGGCATGGCGTCCACGTACGCCTGGATGTAGCCGTCCCGCAGCTCGGGCGGCATCGCGTGCACCAGCTGCGGCGTGATGGACGCGGGGTCGGGCAGACCGGCGCCTGCCGGGAGCCGTTCGGCGAGCGCGTCGGTGAGCCGGTCGGCGAACAGGGTGCCGAAGACGGCGGCGCCGACGCTGCCGCCGATCTGGCGGAAGTAGTTGTTGGCGCTGGTGGCGGTGCCGAGGTCGGCGGGCGGCACGGCGTTCTGCACGGCGAGGATGAGCACGGGCATCACGAGTCCGATGCCGACGCCGAGCACGGCCTGCCAGATGCTGTACTCGAGGCGCGGCGTGTCGGCGTCGAGCCGGGAGAGCAACCACATTCCGACGGCGGAGACGGCACCGCCGAGAACGGGGTAGATCCTGTAGCGGCCGGTGCGGCTGATGAGCTGGCCGGAGACGATGGACGCGATGACGATGCCGCCCATCATGGGCAGCATCAGCAGGCCGGACTCGGTGGCGCTGGCCCCGGCGACCATCTGGAGGAAGGTGGGCAGGTAGCTGGCGGCGCCGAACAGGGCGACGCCGACGACGGCCCCCACGAGCGAGGTGATGTTGAAGACCGGGTCGCGGAACAGGCGGAGCGGGATGAGCGGTTCGGGCGCGAAGTGCTCGACGACGAGGAAGAGCACGGTACTTGCGAGCGCTCCGGCGCCCAGCGAGAGGATGACACGCGAGTCCCAGGCGTGCTCGGTGCCGCCCCAACTGGTCAGCAGGACGAGGCAGGTGGAGGCGGCGGCGAGGAACAGGGTGCCGAGGACATCGAGCCGCCCGCGGGCCGCGGGCCTGGGGAGTTCGAGTACGAGCGTGATCACGAGCAGGGTGACCAGCCCGAACGGGACGTTGAAGTAGAAGCACCAGCGCCACGAGAGGTGGTCGGTGAAGAATCCGCCCAGCAGCGGGCCGGCGACGGACGCGAGTCCGAACGCGGCGCCGATGAGGCCCATGAAGCGGCCGCGTTCCCGCGGCGGGACGATGTCGGCGATGATCGCCTGCACACCGATCATGAGGCCGCCCGCACCGATGCCCTGGACGGCCCGGAAGGCGATCAGTTCGTTCATGCTCCGCGACCAGCCTGCCAGCGCCGATCCGACGACGAAGACGACGATGGCGAACTGGAACACGCCCTTGCGGCCGAAGAGATCGCCGAGCTTTCCGTAGACGGGAAGTCCGATGGTGGCCGTGAGCAGATACGCGGTGATCGCCCACGGCATGCGGTCCAGGCCCTGCAGTTCGCCCACGATCTTCGGGAGCGCGGTGGCGACGATCATCTGCTCCAGCGCGGCGAGCAGCAGCGCGAGCATCAGGCCCATGAAGACGAGCCGTACGCGCCGGGGGCTCAGGGGCGCGGACGCGGCGGGGTCCGGGGGCGGCGGGTCCGCCGGGCCGGCGGCTGCCGGTGCGGCCTGCTCGTCCTTCACCAGAGTGATGCCGCCCACGTCCTAGCTCCCCTCGTCACGCTGCGCGGCGTCATTCTTCGCATTGCACATGAAGGGGGAGCAAGTCGGGCACGCGTCGCGTCGCGGCCCCAACGGGGCGCGCCGGGGGCGCACTTGGGGCGCCCATCAGGGGCTTTCCCGCGGTGTGGCGGTACGCGGGGCGCGCGACCACACTGCGGGAAATCCACTCGAACCGGTGAGGTGCGGGTGCCCTACTTCTCGACGTGCGCGGCGAGCTTGTCGAGCACGCTGTCGTAGATGCGACCGAGTCCCTTGGGGGCGAAGGTCTTCTCGAAGAATCCGCCGATGCCGCCCGCGCCGTTCCACACGGTGGTGACGACAGCCTTGGACTTCCCCTCACCGGCCGGGGTCACGCGCCAGGTGGTGACCATGGAGGAGTTGCGGTCCTTCTCGACCAGTTCGCCGTCGGTGGGCTCGGTGACCTCCAGCAGACAGTCGCGGATGCGCTTGCTGGTGGCCTGGAGCTTCCAGTGGACGAGGGTGCCCTCGCCGTCGCCGCCCTCACGGACCTCGTACTCACTGAAGTGCTCGGGCAGGAGCTTCGCGCGCGTGCCCTCGTAGTCGGCCAGGGCGTCGAACACCGTCTCCGCGTCCGCCGAGATGATCCGTTCCGTGGTGGCCTCGACCTGCGCCATGTCCTGTTCCTCCAGCAATCGCATCCATCGGGACGCCGCCAGCCAACCACCTCCGCCGGATCCCCCCAAATCCGGGTTGCTTCGATCATGGGAACAGGTGTTCTATTCTGGGGTCAGTGCGAACGAGGAGGCTCCCCATGCGCTGGGAAAATCTGGCCGACAGCCCCGCCACGGCCGCGGAAGCCGCCCTGTTCGGGACCTCGGCGGTCACCACCCGGACCTTCGACACCCCCGAATTCCGGGGCATCACCTTCCATGAGGTGCGTGCGCGTTCGATCCTCAACCGCGTTCCCGGCGCCTCACGGATGCCGTTCGAATGGACGGTGAACCCCTACCGGGGCTGCACGCACGCCTGCGTGTACTGCTTCGCCCGCAAGACCCACAGCTATCTCGACCTCGACACCGGTCTCGGCTTCGACTCGCAGATCGTGGTGAAGGTCAACGCCCCCGAACTGCTGCGCCGCCAGCTGGCCTCGCGCCAGTGGCAGGGCGCACATGTCGCCATGGGCACCAATGTCGACTGCTACCAGCGTGCCGAGGGCCGCTACCGCCTGATGCCCGGCATCATCGCGGCCCTGCGCGACCATGCGAACCCGTTCTCGATCCTGACCAAGGGCACGCTGATCCTGCGCGATCTCGATCTGCTGCAACAGGCCGCCGAGGTCACCGAGGTCGGCATCTCCGTGTCGGTCGGCTTCACCGACCCGCAGCTGTGGCGCACCGTCGAACCCGGCACCCCCTCTCCCGAGCGCCGGCTCGGCGTCGTGCGCGCCCTCACGGACGCGGGGATCGGCTGCGGTGTCCTGATGGCGCCGGTCATCCCGTTCCTCGGCGACCATCCGGACCAGCTGCGGGCGACTGTGCGCGCCATCGCCGCATCCGGGGCGACCTCGGTCACCCCGCTCGTGCTGCACCTGCGGCCCGGCGCCCGCGAGTGGTTCATGGCCTGGTTGCGCGAACACCATCCGTACCTGGTCGCGCGGTACGAGCGCCTGTACGCGGAGGGCGCCTACGCACCCAAGTGGTACCAGCGCCGGATCACTCGCCATGTGCACGAGCTGGCGGCCGAGTTCGGCATCGGGCCCTCCTCCCGGCCGGGCGGCCACCGGCGCCTGCCGGTGCGGCCCGAGCCCGAGGCGCTGCGCGCCGCGGACGAGCCGACCCAGCTGACACTGCTCTGACCACCGCCCACCCGTACCCACGGGCGGGGCAACGGATTTTCGGTGGCGTCTGCGGGGATCACCGGGCAGTGTGCGGAGCAGCAGGACGAGGGAGGGCGCTGACCGATGACCGTGAAGGTGCGGGACATGACCGTCGACGACTGCGAGGCGGTCGCCGCGATCCGGGTGGGCGGCTGGCGTTACGCGTACGCCGGGCTGATGCCCCAGTCGTACCTGGACGCGATGAGCGTCGAGGAGGACGCAGTACGGCGCCGGCGGTATCTGGCCGAAGGCACCGAGGTGGCCAACGTGGTCGCGGAGCGGGACGGAGACGTGATCGGCTGGGGCTGCTACGGACCGGCACGCGACGACGACGCGCCGCCCGGGGCCTGCGAGCTCTACGCCATCTATGTCCTTCCCGAACGCATCTCGTCCGGCGTCGGCCACGCGCTGATGGCGGAGCTGACCGGGCGGGCACGTGCGAGCGGATTCGCCCTGATGTGGCTGTGGGTGCTGAAGGAGAACGCGCGCGCCCGCCGCTTCTACGAGCGCGCCGGATTTCTGCCGGACGGGGCCGAGGAGCCGTTCGAGGTCGACGGGGTCGCGGTCCCCGAAGTGCGGTACGCACGGCGGCTGGCGGGCTAGGCCCAATACCGGTGATTTAGGTCTTTTTCTGGTGTTTGCTGGTTGTTTTGGTGGGCGGGATCAGTGTGATTGCCGTGGTGGGTGGTTGGGGTGGGTT